>PIXW01000224.1 GCA_003601535.1 ANME-2 cluster archaeon | reverse complement strand
CGTTCCGCTGATAGAAGAAGTTTACCCGTTGGGCAAATTTGGGCGAATGGGGTGAGTCTTTTGGCCGCTGTTGTTATGTATCTCAAAGGGTAAGGTTGCGAAGCGATTATAGAGTTCCGAACCACCTTTCTACATTTCTTCATCGTTCCACCTTTGCTACCATTGTTACAGGAATTATAAACACAGATAAGACGACACCATCTTTAAACGGTATCGGATGAGCAATTATCTGAATTTTATCATTTAATAATTCTTCGTTCGCTATCTTTTCGATATAAGTAATTTGGTCATTTTTTAAACGATATAGCGGTCTAATCGCACCGTTGTCCTCTATACCATACAAAATACAAAGTCTCGTCAATTTTCCATTTTCTAAATATTTTCTGATAGTTGGTATTAAGGTATTTTTCACAAATCTTGCAGGTTTTGAATCCACTTCACTAAATGATCTAACAATCACATCCGCGGATTTAAATTCAAAACACGCTTCTTTCTCTAATATTCCTTCATTCTTAAATTCAAATTCCAATTCTTTAATTATTATAGCATCTGTGATAAAATCAAACATATCCCTAATAGTACTGTTCCCAACATTCTTCTTCCAAAGATCACAAAAATAAGATTGTAGAATGATTTTCACCTTTCTACTTGCGGCATCTTGAATAATGTTTAAGAAATTATTGCTCAATTCTTCAAATTCCCGTGTTATCTTGATTTTGTTGTATATGTCTAAACATCCTATTGTTACTGGCTCGGTTGATGTTTCTTCACCAGCATGCCAGATTTCCAGAGGATTATTCTCAAAAATACTCTGATAGAGTTGGGCCATAAGCTTTTCAGAGGGCTTTATTCTAGGATAGCATTTTGTAAAGAAACATATCATATATCTCAGATGTTTCTTGTCATGGATGGGATTCTTACCTTCAGGTGTGATCTCATATATTTTCTCAATATTTTCTTCATATTCGTATTTATCTTTAAGATTTGAGTCAGAATCGAATATCGTATGTTTTTTAGGTATTAATTCTTTAAATTTTTTTCTGTGATCCTCAAGTTTCTCTTTTTCAGTGATGTAAAAATCATAAAACTCAGTGAAATCCATATATCTCTTAAAAACACCCACGTTCGTTATTTTCCCCTCTTCTATTCCTATCCTTATCTTCCCAGTAGGCGAAATACCACTAATTTTTATCATTTCGTCTAATTGTTCTGGTTCTATAGGTAACTGAATAGGGTATGGAAAACGATTCAGTTCTACAGTTAGAGATATATTACCTAATGCTTCCCAACTTACATCTTCTGGTTCAATTCCCCAAAAGTCTGCGTGGCCTTTACTCCACTTTCTACTATGCTCAAAAGCCGAGAATGTGGTTTTCCCATCTTCATTTCTTATAATCGCTGCTCTTAATACGTTTTTAGGATGCAATATTACCTTTACGGAATAAATTTTATCTTCTAATTCAGCTAAAGATGGATCTTTTTTACAATGGACAATTAACATTACATCGTTTAACAAAAGAATGCCTACGATAAGCCGGTATTTTTCTTTAGATCGGGGATATAGGAACCCTCTAAAAGTATCAAGTAGAGCCTTGACATCCTTATCACTCCGCTCTGGATAATTTTCTCTAATACTATCAATCCATTCTTTAACAATTGGAATATCTGGATGAACGTCTGAGAACAACAATTTTTTTCCTATAATTCTATATTCCAAGTCTCTTATTACCTCTCTAATGGTTGAATCGTCATCAACCTCGTAAAAACTTATTTTATCGTCTCTCTCATCTTCTGGTTTCAATGCCCATTTTTCCCAAAAATACAATTTTGTTTTTTTAGATTTCATCCTTAATCACGTCCTCCTCCTGTTATCTAAAATTTATCCGAACCGGCTTTCAACCATTACCCGCATCCTCTCCACTCTACTAAACCCTTCCGCGGCTCATAGATGCGGCACGCTCTTCCAGAAGATGATCGCTTGATGTAGCATACGCAAGCGCTGTGCCGAGCACGTAGCCCTCGTAGAGTCCGTTTGCTTTGATCGACGGAACGATATAGTCATCTACGAATTCTTTCTTCAGGTCGAGGGTGTAATGCGCATCAGCGAGGGCTTCTGCACGTTTCGATGCGGAAGCGATCTCGGATGCAGGCTGCCCGACGTCCGCAACGACTGTAATTACTTTATCGTAATCGTACCGCTCTCTTAGGAGCGGGATTGCGACGGACGTGTCCAGACCGCCGGAATATGCAAGTACTATGGTTTTCATGGTGTTATCCTCATCATAAGTGATGGTTTTCGGATCAGCCATATAATTTCATCCCCTCTTTCTCTACCAATCTGCTGAATAGATTGTCTTTTTCCGATATCATTTACCTTCCTGTCTCCATTTGCAGTCTCTTTCTGATTTTTTGTCGAAGCCGGTCTGATACTACACGAGCCTGAACTATGCCGACTCTCTTATTATTCGGGTAACATATTCGGATCGAGTCTCGGCATTGTTTGGCAGGTTGTGTATCCGGCAATATTCGATGAAATCGTCGACATCGATCGACACTTCTGTTATATCTGCTCCTGCGGACTTTAATGTGGCAATCCACATATCTACGTTTTCTCGCCATTCCTCCCACGTGGATTCCAAGTCTTTTGAATCGTCTGCTGTGGCTAAGAGTTGCTGCCATTGATCACGACTATAGCACGCAACTATCAATTTCATCGATTCTGTCAATTTACGCTTCCTGATACCCATTTAATCCCCCATCATCCCTTTTCGCGGCTGATAAATACAATAAGGCTCCTCAGCGAGATAATCGCCTGTCGCGGCATAAGCGCGTGCGCGGCAGCCGCCGCAGACCCGTTTGTACTCACATATCCCACACTTCCCCTTCAGTTTACTAACATCACGCAGATCCAAAAAGACCTTCGCATGATCCCATATCTCCTTAAACGGTTTCTCTCTGATGTTTCCTGCGAGAACCGGAAGATATCCGCATGGATACACCCCGCCGGTTCGTGAGATGAAACAGAAACCGGTCCCTGCGAGACATCCTTTTGTCATCGCCTCGAAGCCGTGCGTCTGTGCAGTGATCGTGATCCCTTCCTCTTTTGCGCGCTCGCGCATGATCCTGAAGTAATGGGGTGCGCATGTTGCCTTCAACTGAATCTTAACCTTCTTGCGCTGATCATAGAACCAGTTGAGGACTCTTTCATATTCGAGTGGAGGTATCTCGTCCTCCTCTCTGCCGCGCCCGGTTGGGACCAGAAGGAAGATGTGTAGCGCATCAGCACCGATATCAACACTGAGATCAAGAATTCCAGGAATCTCGTCGATGTTCTTCTTTGATATCGTGGTGTTGATCTGCAGGCTGATGCCGGCATCGAGAATCTCTTTTATCCCGCGCATTGCGCCATCGAATGCTCCTGGCATTCCTCTGAATGCGTCATGCGTTCCGGCGTTCGAACCATCGATACTCACGCTGATTCTTGGTATTCCGGCATCCTTTAACCGGTGCGCAATATCCTTTGTTATCAGTGTGCCGTTGGTTCCGAGTACCATCCGGAGTCCTTTATCCTTGCCGTACTGCGCGATTTCATAGAGATCATCGCGCATCAACGGCTCTCCTCCACTCAGGATGATTATCGGACTGGCAAAACTTGCGATCTCATCGATCAGATGGAATGCCTCATCAGTGGATAATTCATTCGGATCAGGTCGCTCGGTAGAAGATCCGCGGCAGTGCTTGCATCTGAGATTGCATGCACCTGTGATCTCCCATGCGATCAATCGTGGTTTTATCTCTTTTGCAGTCATCGTTTGAGCATCCGAAGCACATCACACATCTTACCTATCGTAGCCTTCACCGTCTCTATGCCGGTTTCATCGGATTCTGCTGGCGCATGTACGATCCCTCCGAAATGGCTGTTGTCACCGACCACGATCATACCGTGAATATGCATCCAATCATGGATCGCTTGCACTGTCTTCTCCTGTCCGCCATTGCGCGAGCCTCCGACAGCGATCGCCGCCCCGACTTTACCTGATAACAGGAATCCCTGCCGTCTGAGCATGAGGGTTCTATCGAAGAGCGCTTTCAGTTGTGCTGTCACACATCCGAAGTACACAGGCGAGGCAACGATGATCCCGTCAGCAGCTTCGAGCAGATGATACAGGTTGGTCATGTCATCCTTGATCGCGCATTCCTTCGCGTCACTGCATCTGCCACATGCGGTACATGGAGCAACAGAATATTTCGACAGAAGAATCCGATCTGCATCGAAATCTCGATTCTCCGCGATATCGAGCGTCATGTCGATCAGTTTTTCACTGTTTCCGTTCGTTCTCGGACTTCCGGATATCCCTATAATCTTCGTAGTATCACCTCCATCCAATCAGGTGGTTGCGCTTAATAGATTTACGATCCACAGTTGCATAATATTAAACGGTGTTTAGTGTATTGTATCGGCGTACATACGTCCTATCCGGCAGTGAGGAGATGTTTGCACACCTTTTAAATATTACACCAGTGCTGTATTGATGATAATTTTTCAAATAATTTTTATATATTACTACGGCTTTTAAAATAAGTAATACTAATTCCTTAATTCGGAAAATAAGTTGTCACACCTCCCTCAAATCCTTAATGAACAATCATGTAGAAACAAAAGGTTTATATAAGATAGAATCATGGTTATGCGCACCAAGAAATTTGGAGGCCAGCGCAGATATTGCATAGCAATCTGTGAGGCAAAGTTGCAATGCAACTTATACTACTCGGACGCGCTGGGACATCAGTTTCTTGGATAAATTATAGGAGGAACATAACGTGGCAGATAAGATAGACCTCTATGATGACAGAGGAAAACTGTTAAAGAGCGACGTAGACCTTCAAGCTGTGAGTCCACTCAAGAACTCGGCTATTTTAAACATGGTTAACACCGTCAAGAGAACGGTTGCTGTTAACCTTGCGGGTATTGAGAAGGCATGCAAGAATGCGGGCTACGCCGGACAGATGCGACACATACCAGGTCGCGAGGTCGACATCGATCCAACAGCAAAGGCAGACAAGATCGCTGCGAAGGTCAAGGAACTGGTCCAGGTTGAGAAGGGTGATGACACCGATGTGACAGTTCTTGGCGGCGGAAAGTTTTTGAGAGTTCAGGTACCGACCAGAAGAATCGAGGCTGGTGCAGAATACGTTGCCGGAATGACCTGCGCTGCTGCAGCAGTTGTTGAAGCACTGCGCGAGGAGTACAATCTCGGATTGTACGACACTCCGTATGTTAAGTCTGCAGTCTGGGGAACATACCCGCAGACGATGGACATGAAGGGTGGAAACGTGCTCTCAGTCCTGAGTATCCCACAGAATGATGAGGGTCTTGGATTTGCGCTTCGAAACATTATGGCAAACCATCTTGCGATGCTCTCCCAGAGAAACGCGATGAACTGCGCTGCAATCTCAAGTATTCTTGAGAACTGCGGAGTCTTTGAGATGGGACAGGCTCTCGGTCTCTTTGAGCGATACCAGTTACTTGCGATGGCATACCAGGGACTGAACGCAAACAACATGGTCTACGACATGGTCAAGAACAACGGCAAGACCGGAACCATCGGTACCGTTGTCCAGGAGACCGTCGAGCGCGCACTCGATGACGGCATTATCGCTGTTGACAAGACGATGCCATCGGGATACAAGGTCTACAAGACGAACGATGTGTGTCTATGGAACGCGTACTGCGCAGCAGGCACGATGGCAGCAACGATGGTGAACTGCGGTGCACTCCGTGGCGCACAGGCTGTATCATCAACACTTCTGTACTTCAATGATATGATCGAGAAGGAAACCTCACTCCCAGGATGCGACTTTGGTAGGGTCGAGGGTACTGCGGTAGGATTCTCCTTCTTCAGCCACTCAATCTACGGTGGCGGCGGACCAGGTGTGTTCAATGGTAACCACGTTGTTACGAGACACTCCACAGGAATGGCTATCCCATGCGTGGCAGCGGCAGTTGCACTTGATGCCGGAACACAGATGTTCTCGCCAGAGTCAACATCCGCGCTGGTGCTTGACACATACAAGGATGTGCCAATCATGATGCAGCCATTAAAGGAGGTCGCAGCAGCGGTGTAAAGAGGAATTGTTTTATGGTTACAACTCAAGAATCAGATCCCGTACAATACGAGATATTTCCGCAGAGGATGTTAAACCCGGCTACGGCACAGGAGCTCCTGAATAGACTTGAACAGATTGGGGGCATCATTCGCGTGCTGGTTCAGGGTCCGAGACTCCCGCTCACAGTTCCGTACGGACCAGGCAAGGGCGTTCCAGTCGATCATCCGGATCGAGAGATCGTGCGGGTGGGAGATAAGGTGATGGAACTACATGTCAAGGTGGGCAGAATACGCCTCGAATCAGAGGAGGACGTGATGGAAGAGATCAGAGAGATCTGTGAAGAGGTGCTTCCATTCCCCTTTGAACTCAAAGAGGGGTTGTTCCTTCGCAGGAAGGCGACGGTCACCGATTATGCAAAGTATGGTCCTGACGAACTCGTAGAGGACAAACGTATCTACGGGATGTCAGATCCAAACATGAAGCCGACCGCGTCTATTGTGTGCGATCCACGAGAGGATTAAGAAAAATGTTTGGCAGGGAGACACAGGTTATCGATTGCAGACAAGGCATGGGTCCCGGAAGAGGAGGTGGACTTGCCCAGCGCGGAACACTTTCCGAAACCGGAAGACCTGATGTTATCGCAATCGCAATGACTCCTGGCAGACGTCACATCACCAAACCTGTCTGTGAGATCACACACGGACTCCGAAGAGAAGGGATTCAGGTCAGTGTGCTCGTGCTTGAAGCCGGCGCAGGTGTTCCTGAGGATGCGCCTGGTGATATTATGGCAAAAGGCTACGGACCAAAGTTTGGCCTGACTCAGAAGGAGATCGAACAGATAGAAAAACATCATGCAGTATTGATCCACCTCGGAAATATCGGTTCGCATGTAATCTACAAGACAAAGTATATCCTGAAATATGTAGATGTACCTGCGATCATCGTCTGTCAGAATCCTGTTGATTTCGAGGATTTTGCAAGAGCAGGGATCAAGACACGGCTGGTTATGCCAAAGAATCGAGATATCGAGACGAGAGGCACAGTCATGGAGATTGTAACCGGAATTACGAGAGGCGTTACCTGTCAACGAAACAGGTTGAACGAAATCGTAAAGGCAACTATAAAAACAATACCACAATATACATAAGGAGAAATAGTTATGGCATACAAACCACAATACTACCCAGGATCTTCATCCGTTGCAGTGAACAGAAGAAAGCACATGAGTGGAGATATTGAGAAACTGAGGACCGTCTCAGATGATGACCTTGTGGCAGCACTCGGACACAGAGCACCAGGTGCAGACTATCCAAGCACCCACCCACCACTTGCAGAGATGGGTGAACCGGACTGCCCGATCAGACAGCTGGTTGAGCCAACACCAGGCGCAGCAGCAGGAGACCGTGTCAGATACTCACAGTTCACTGACTCGATGTACTCAGCACCGTCGACCCCATACTTCAGGAGCTACTACGCTGCGATCAATCATCGAGGCGTTGACCCTGGAACACTGTCTGGCAGGCAGATCGTGGAAGCTAGAGAGCGTGACATGGAGGTATACACCAAAGCAACCATCGAGTCAGAGATGACCTGCCCGGGTCTCGCAGGACTCAGAGGCTGCACAGTGCACGGACACTCACTCAGGCTTGATGAAGACGGAACGATGTTCGATATGCTCCAGAGGGTTCACCTCGAGGGCGGCAACATCATTGAGGACAAGGATCAGGTCGGTGTACCGATTGATCGGAAGGTCAACCTCGGAAAGCCGATGACTGAGGCAGAGGCAAAGAAGAGAACCACCATATACCGAACCGATGGCGTCAGGTACCGGACTGAGGAAGAGGTTCTTGACCACGTACATCTTGTGCACCACAGAAGAACGATGTACGGATTCAGACCTGAGAATGCGTCTGAGACCGCGGCAGGTACCGGGGACATCAAATACCACACGGTGTAAAGGAGGTAGATACAAATGACATACAAATACCCATCAGAGAAAATATTCGTTGAAGCGCTGAGAGAGAAGTTCGCAGGTCTTGACCTTAGTGAGCAGAAGGTCAAGTACGTGCGTGCCGGATACCTGCAGAGCGCACGAAAGAGAGAATTCCAGGCAGCGGGCGAGCGGGTTGCTGAGAAGCGTGGCATCAAGCAGTACGATGCGAACGTGCATCTCGGCGGTATGACGCTTGGACAGAGACAGCTCGTTCCATACAAGCTCTCGACCAGACCGGACATAGTAGAGGGCGATGACCTGCACTACGTCAACAACCCAGCGATGCAGCAGATGTGGGATGACATGAAGCGAACGATCATCGTGGGAATGGACCTTGCGCACGAGACACTCGAGAAGCGTCTCGGCAAAGAGGTTACACCTGAGACGATCAACGGCTACATGGAGGCAGTGAACCACACGATGCCAGGTGCAGCGATTGTGCAGGAGCACATGGTCGAGACACATCCCGGACTCGTTGATGACTGCTATGTGAAGATCTTCACAGGCGACGACGAGCTCGCAGACGAGATCGATCCACAGTATGTGATCAACATCAACAAGCTCTTCGACAAGGAAGATCAGAACGAGAAGCTGAAGGCTGCTATCGGTAAGACCACATGGCAGGCTGTTCACATTCCAACGATCGTTGTGCGATCCTGCGACGGCGGAAACACTTCCAGATGGAGTGCGATGCAGATCGGTATGTCGTTTATTGCGGCATACAACATGTGCGCTGGTGAGGCTGCAGTAGCAGACCTTGCGTTTGCGGCAAAGCATGCAGCAGCTATCCAGATGGCTGAGATGCTTCCGGCAAGAAGGGCAAGATCACCGAACGAGCCAGGAGGACTGTCGTTTGGTTACTGCGCTGACATGGTCCAGACGATGAGAATCAAGCCGGAAGACCCGGTCTGGTACACACTCGAGGTCGTTGCATGCGGCACGATGCTCTACGACCAGATATGGCTCGGATCGTACATGTCAGGTGGTGTCGGATTCACGCAGTACGCAACAGCAGCATACACAAACGATGTGCTGGATGACTTCACATACTACGGATACGACTACGCACTGAACAAGTACGGACCTGACGGCACAGCGCCAAACGACCTTGCAACCGCAACCGATATTGCAACCGAGACCACCCTGAACGGTATGGAATCGTACGAGGACTACCCAACGCTTCTTGAGGATCACTTCGGTGGATCGCAGCGTGCAGGTATCCTTGCAGCGGCAAGCGCTTGCGCAACCGGTATCGCAACCGGTAACGCACAGGTCGCACTGTCTGGATGGTACATGTCGATGTACGTGCACAAGGAAGGCTGGGGCAGACTCGGATTCTTCGGATACGACCTGCAGGACCAGTGCGGTGCAACGAACGTCTGCTCGTACCAGGGTGACGAGGGCGAGTGCCTCGAACTCAGAGGTGCAAACTATCCGAACTACGCGATGAACGTAGGTCACCAGGGCGAGTACGCAGGATTCACTGGTGCAGCGCACGCAGGCGCACACGATGCATACTGCTGCAACCCACTCGTCAAGGTATGCTTCGCTGACCCATCACTGGTATTCGACTTCTCCTACATCAGGAGAGAGTACGCCAAGGGTGGAATGAGAACGTTCAGGCCAGCAGGCGAGCGCAGTCTTGTGATACCAGCAGGAATTTAGGCGAGCAATCGCCTATCTTTTCTTTTTTTTTCTGTAAATTTTTTGAGTTATCCATGATTTTGAACCAGATATAAAGGTGGACTATAGCAATCATGAAAATGGCTGAGAGAAGAAAGAAGATGGCTGAAAGAAGGAGGAACAGGGCTAAACAAAAAAGTCCCATGCCTTTTCATGTGATGATAGTCCCTACGTTAGGCTGTCCTTCCCATTGCAGTTACTGCTGGAGTTCAGAGGAAGGTTCTCCGATAATGAGCATCGAGACGATCGAAGAAGTGGTTAAATGGATCAAGATTTTTCGGAATGAGCAGGTTACCTTCACCTTCCATGGTGGGGAGCCGCTTCTGGCAGGCGCGGATTTTTACAGGAGAGCGTTACCTTTGCTTTCGAAGGGTTTGAGTCATCTGAATCCGTCTTTTGCCATACAGACCAATCTCTGGAAGCTCGACGACGAACTGGCACAGATTCTGGCAGAGTACAATATCCCTATCGGTTCCAGTATCGATGGTCCGGAGGAGCTCAATGACCTGCAGAGAGGCAGGGGGTACTTCAAAAAGACCATGCGGGGCTATGAAATCGCCAGGGCTCATGGTCTTGCTGTGCGATTCATCTGCACTTTCACGTCATACTCTGTGAAGTTCAAGGAGGAGATCTTCAATTTTTTCATGGAGAATGGTTTAACTCTTAAATTGCATCCCGCACTACCATCATTACGTTCCGAAGGTCCTGATAAATGGGCACTTGATCCGGAAGAGTATGGAGAGTTGTTAATTTACCTTCTGGATAAATATCTGGAGAATCTGGGCAAGATTGAAGTGATGAATATTGATCACCTGTGCAGGTGTGTGTTCACCCGCCGGGGCAGTGTCTGCACCTTCGTGGATTGTATGGATAGCGTCTTTGCGGTGGGACCTGATGGGAGCATTTACCCCTGCTACCGCTTTGTGGGCATGCCAGAGTATGTCATGGGCAATGTGTATGACCATCCCACAAGGGAAGATCTTGCCAGATCTTTCGCATGGAAGCTTATGCACCAATATAAGGACTATGTGGATCAGGAATGCGGAGGATGCCCATACATCGATTTTTGTCGGGGCGGATGTCCTTATAATGCCCTAGCACCTGCTGGAGGCGAGATAAAAGGTGTCGACCCACACTGTACTGCTTATAAGATGATATTTAAAGAGATAACTGACCGGCTAAGCAAGGAGTTATTAGAATCGTCAGGTTCTGGTACCTGTAGTACATGTATGACTTCCTTTCAACCAGGACTCGCAAAAGAGAGCAAGCCAGGGATCATGGCTTTGATGTTCAAGAACTCCTGATTACAGAGATGGATTAAGATCATGGCTTTCTGTTCAAGATATTTGAACCGCTCATAAACACGATGCACAGAATCAGGACGACGCCAATTCCGGTCATCTCTGATACAAATACATAAGAGAACGAGGGAGTGTACGATCTGACGAGTGTGGTGGTGAAATAATCATACCAGTGCCCATAACCGCTATAATGTGGGAGATCAAATCCATACAACGGGTAAAACAAAATTTTTGGCAGTTCCCACATCCGGTCCTCGATCAGATGAAGGAATGTTGCAAAGGATAAGCACAATGCATTATCTCTACCCGTTCCATGCATAAACATTCCCATTGCCGTTAATATCAACAAAAAAAGCAGAGTATGTCCAAAAAGTCGCCCATATCCAATAGATTCCGCAAATATGATATGTCCGATCGGTTTGTCTATGATGTCTGGCAGCAGTGATCCAACCAGAATGAATCTCAGATCGATTCGAGCTCTCAGTTCCGGAATCAGGATGGCTATAACCAGCACAATACCGAAAGTGCATCCGATATGCCCCATCACAAACATCGATCATTACTTTTGGTTTATGGAATATCAATATATCACAGCAATCTTTTAATCCATTGTACCAGAGACAGCACTATGGCAATTCATCTGAGGACTCCTCTGACCCTCTCTGATATCACTCAGCTGCATGCAGGCGATCTCGTGTACCTGAGCGGAACGATCATCACGGCAAGGGACAGGGCGCATGATCGGATACTGCATGTGCCAGAGATCCCGTTCGATCTCGAAAACGCCGTGATCTATCACTGCGGACCGATCATGGAGAGGATAGATGGATCGTGGAAGGTGATCGCAGCAGGTCCAACCACGAGCAGCCGGTTGAATCAAGAGACTGCGGAACTGTTGAAGCGGTTCGATGTGCATGCCGTAATCGGCAAGGGCGGGATGCCGATTACTGATGCGATGCGAGATCGGTGTGTGTATCTTGCGTATACCGGCGGATGCGCTGTTGTTGCAGCAGATCACATCGATTCGGTACTTGATGTGTACTGGACCGATCTCGGCATGGCAGAGGCGGTCTGGGCATTTGATGTGCACGATTTCGGACCGCTCATCGTTGGAATCGATGCGCACGGGAGAAATCTCTTTTCTGAAGTGAAAAAAAGAGCAGAGAAGCGATTAGCAATGATTCTTTGAATGGATGATACCATTGTGCCGATCGGTGATCCGGAAACAGTTGCAACAGAACATGGGCTCAAGGATATGGAACATCGCCAGCCCCATCACCACACCCCCCGGCAAGGCAGAAGACCCCTCGGTCTCCTGCCCGCCAGAACACCCTTTTGCCCTTCAGTGATGCATCGCTGCGTACGTCTCTGCAATCAGCGCTCGCTTCAGCCGGTACCTGATCATCCGCTTG
>PIXW01000223.1 GCA_003601535.1 ANME-2 cluster archaeon | reverse complement strand
GAGATCTCCTTTGATGAAATGCCCAGTACCCTCTCTACCACGCGCCTTTTTTTCCTTATGGATTCTGATGCTGCGAGATCGACGGCATTTCGCATCCTCTCATAATCCTCTGGCACCGTATCACCAACCAGTTTCTTGATCGGTGTGTATGCCGATTCCCGAAAGCGCGGTTCAAAGTTGCAGACTTTACCACCAGCGGTCAGTTCGGTACCCTCTCCCTCGCATACCTCGCCAACCACATCGATTCTGATGTTCTGCTCCCTGATCACATTCAGGATCTCATGCGCAGCATCAGGCGGCGCAATCATAAGAAGCGCATCAAGAGACACACCAAGATAATCGATCCCGAGCGATTCGAGCATCGAAAGAACCTTCGGGTTCACGAGAGCTCGCATCTTCTCCTCGAAGAAGACAAGTTTTACTCTGGCGGTTCTTGAAATCTCATTGGCATCGCCGCGTATCCCGCCATTGGTGACATCGGTCATGGCATGGACTCCTTTGAGAAGATCGCCCGCGATCAATGCCTCGCATGCATTGATAAACGTGATATTGATCGTCTCATCCACAACATCGTGCATCCCGTAATACAGCGCCGCAGTTGAGATTGTGCCGCCTCCTGCACCTTCTGTCATCAGGATCACATCACCTGCCTCTGCATTCACACGAGCTGTCAGATCGTGCGCGATCCCAACAGCGCCGACGCCGCCGGTCATACGCTCCCCGATCACCATATCGCCCCCGATCCGAAGCGTGCTTCCTGTGATAAGCGGCACCCGTGTGAGTTCAGCGATTGCAGATATGCCTGCGATGTGATCGAATATCTTGCCGACATCGCCATCATCCGCAACATGGATATCTGAAAAGAGTGCGATCGGGCTTGCGCCCATCACATATATATCGCGCAGCGCTGCACGCGCAACATGAAACCCTGCAAGAAACGGAAAGTCACTGAGCCTTGAGTGGATGCCATCGATGTTCACAACGATGTACTGATCCTGAAAAGAGACCACTCCTGAATCATCGAGATGCGATGAATCAACGACTGCACCGGTCTTTCCGATCACCTCTGCGATCTTCTCGTGTGTATAAAAATCGCCTGCACCTCTCGATCCGACACCGAACTCACCCATCGTGACACCTGATCTGATCTGAGTGAGGAGGTCTCCTTCGACGTGCAGTGTGGCACGGGCTTCCACGATTGCTGCATGAGCGATATCCTGTGCTCTAGCTCGAGAGATATGTTTGATCTCAAGTATCCGGTCGGTCAGTTTCTGTTCGATCTCAGGATCGTTTCTGAAGAGCCCGCGTTTTGCATAGCCTTCGATGTCCATCAACAACCCCATAAGCTGTGATGATAATAAGATGTTCGCCATCTATTAATAATAGCAGAGAAGATAATTTTCATGCGATTGCATGAACGATTGAGCATAACAGATCGAGCAAGGAAGCTATCAGAACGAATACTGAGCCCATTCTGCCAGATACTGGCGCACACAAAGGTGAATCCAAATATCTTATCAGCAATCGGTTTTCTCTTCGCAATCGCTGCATGCATATCGATCGCTCTCGGTTACATCGTCTATGCCGGATGCCTTGTTATCATGTCCGGAGTTTTTGATGCATTCGATGGAGCGTTTGCCAGGAAATTCGGGATGGAAACAGAATTTGGTGCCTTCTTTGACTCGTTTCTCGATCGATATTCGGAAGCAGCGATTCTCTTCGGCATCCTGTATTATGCGATCATTAAAGATCAGCAGATCCTGATCCTTCTGACCTTTATAGCCTTCACAGGATCGGTCATGGTCAGTTATGCGAGAGCACGCGCCGAAGGGCTCGGCATATCATGTGCGGTCGGTCCAGGTGATCGTGCGGCACGGTTTGTCATCATAATCCTGATGTTACTTACGAACCGGTTACTCATCGGTCTTTGCGTTCTTGCTCTGCTGAGCAACACGACCGCACTCTTGCGCATGTATCATGTATATGTGCGGATGTAGGATTTTAGCATCCCGCTCCCAACCCTCTGCATTCTTGGATCATACTCCCGCATCTTCAAACTTTCTCTGCAAATATCCGTTTGATATCCTTTGCAAGCACAACATCGCCTTTAAATTTTTTAAATCCACTTTTATGTGTTTTGATTCTTACAATTCTAAATTTTTTTCCTCTGACCGCCTCAATATCACCAACTGTGAACTCGCGATCTCCGAAGACCTGCAAACGATCCGACTCGGTTCTGACACCATCATGAATCGCGATCTTCACAGTCACCTCATCGATCGCCCGCGCCCAGATCGTATCGATATCGGAAGCAATCGCTGCTGGTACTCGTTTGCCATAAGATTCAATCGAAGCAACCTCTGCCAGATGCACCTCGTCTGCAGACGGATCGTCCACAAGCAGATCATCGCCCACACCTACCTCATGATCAGATGGCAGTTCGATTGTGTAGCGTGTTGAATATTCTCCTTTGCTCACGATGATTCTGGTGGTTATGGTTCGTGCGGCTTTCGATACGATGGTATGCACACTGCCGCAGTTCGTGCACTTTACCAGAAGATCGGTGCCGTGCTGTTTCAGTATAAGATGCAGTTGCGACTCTTGCTGTGAGCAGACCGGGCATGTGGCTCGGATATATGGTTTGTTTCTGTCTTCCATTGGGCTCTACAGAATTGTTGTCTCCGCTATCCTATAAGCGTTGCAGCCATACAGATGAAAAAAAATCCAGCCGTAGATACGGTTCTTTTTCAGAGCCTGTAATTCCATTCATCGGATTCGTATTTGGGCAACAGCCTCTGCGCCATCGCTTCTTCGCTCTCGCAGAGCTTCGAATCAACGAGTTTCACACCGAAGCGCTCCTCAAATTTGCGCCGTATCACTCCTTTAACCTCGTCCATATCCAGTTTCAGGGCGAGTTCCTTGTCCACCCAGGTCATTCCTTCCTCGATAGAAGCGATCTGCTTGTCACTTATCTTCTCAAGCGGGATACTGGATATGCGAAGCATCTCCCTTATGTCGAAATCCAGAAGCAATGTTCCGTGCTGGAGAAGCTTTCCGCCCCATCTGGTCTGTGCGTTGCCTGAAATCTTCCTGCCATCGACAACGACATCGTTTATCGGTCTGAAATCGGCATTCAAGCCGTACTCTCGTAAGGTATCGATCAGTACGCCACATATCTGGTGGTACGAATCAACGACATCGAGCGGGAAGAGTGTATCGTCTATCGTGCCTACGACACCGTAGTTGATCTGGCGTCCCAGATCATCCGAGAATGCGATGCCGCCGCCGCTTGTGCGCCGCACGATCGTGTAATCCTTGCATCGCTCAAGGTTCAGTTCTATCTCTGCCTTCTGAAAGTATCCGAGGATGATGGATTTTGTGGGCGCCCAGAAGAAGAGTGTGTTGCCGCAGTCATTCTTCAGAATTGCTTCGTTTATCGCCATCATATATCTGATGCCGATCTTTCCGAAATCGATTACTCGCCATTCTTCCATTACAATCACCGGCTCTTCCCTTAACGTGTATGAATGTATATTATAGTTGCGGGTCTGGTTATTGATGTGGATGGAGAGTTATAAGTAGTAGGAACAGATATACATGAAAGAAGGTGGCAGAAATGGTTGCGAAAAAGGAGCTTGACCCAGCGTTTCAGCACAGGCAGTATATGTTCCGGAGAAAGGTGTTCAAGTTATTTGGAGGGGCTTTTCACGTCTATGATGAGAACGGAGATGTTTGTTTCTATTCAAAACAGAAAGCTTTTAAACTTAAGGAAGATTTTCGAGTATACTCGGACGAAAGTCAGACTCAAGAGCTTCTGACTATTAAAACACCTCAAATTCTTGATATCGGTGCAACATACAATGTACAGGATGTAACTACAGGCGAGGATGTGGGTGCCTTGCGGCGAAAAGGATTGAAATCCATTATCAAGGACGAATGGGTTATCATCTCTAACGAAGGTCAGGAGATAGGGATATTGAAAGAGACCAGCCTGGCAACAGCTCTTTTAAGCAGGTTTATCAACCTGATCCCGCAGACATATACAATCCTGGCACACGATAGAGAAGTTGCTGCGATCAAGCAGCATTTTAATCCGTTCGTACTGAAGTACACGATGACCATAATGGATACGATGTCGATTGACCCGAGACTGTTGGTCGCAGCAGGGATCCTTCTGGCAGGCATTGAACGCAGGCAGCAATAGACCGAAACAACGCCCGAATTTTCAGAACCGACATCTTATTATCGGCATAGATGCAGTATCATAGTACTTGAGAGGTATTTCCAATGACACGAAATATCAAGGTGGAATCGATCAGACAGACGCCTATTGAGAAGCAGCAGATCGAACTGGTCGAGCGGAAAGGTATCGGACATCCAGACAGCATCGCAGATGGGTTAGCAGAAGCAGTCAGCAACGCACTTTGCAGGGAATACATCGATCGTTGCGGAGCAGTCTTGCATCATAACACCGACGAGACACAGATTGTGGCTGGGAGATCGTATCCGCAGTTCGGAGGGGGGCAGGTAATCTCTCCAATTTATATATTACTGGTCGGCAGAGCCACAAAGGAATTTGAGGGCGTACACATCCCGACCGATACCACTGCACTGCGGGCAGCACGAAAATATCTTGATAAAACCATTCTGAATCTGGATGTAAACAGCGATGTCATCATCGATTGTAAACTCGGAGAGGGGTCGTCCGATCTCCAGGACGTCTTCCATCGAACAGTGCCGGGTTCGAACGATACATCCTTTGGCGTTGGGTTTGCACCGCTATCAGAGACCGAACAGATCGTATATCAGACCGAACAGGAACTGATGAATCTTCGAAGGAGGATCCCTGCAATCGGGGAGGATACCAAGGTCATGGGACTGCGCGAGAAGGACAAGATCACGCTGGTCGTTGCCTGCGCCATGGTCGGGCGTCATGTCGATGACATCGATCACTATACCAGTATAATCCAGGAACTACGCGAGCATATTAAGGATATGTCAGCCACCTATACGGACCGTGAGGTCGATGTGCTGATCAATACCGCAGACGATCTCGAAAATGAATCGGTCTTTCTGACGGTGACTGGCACATCAGCAGAGATGGGCGATGATGGGTCGGTTGGACGCGGCAACCGGTGCAACGGCTTGATCACGCCGTACAGACCGATGAGCATGGAGGCTACGAGTGGAAAGAACCCGATCAATCATGTTGGAAAGATATACAACCTGCTTTCCAATAAAATTGCGTCAGAAGCAGCTGAAACGGTTGATGGAGTCGAGGAGATATATGTCCGCATTCTATCCGAGATCGGTAAGCCCATCGACCATCCGCTTGTTGCGAACGCCAGAATCGTTCCGGCGGAGGGGGCAGATATAAACACCATCCACACCGATGTCGAGGATATTATCGATCGATCGCTCGAAAACATCACTGATATCACCAGACTGGTCACAGAGGGAAAACTCGCTACGTTCTGATGCTTCTTCTGACCTATCAAATAGTGTCTGGTATAAAATCACGAGATTGACACAGAAAAAATCTCGTGAAAATCTGTGTAATTTGGTGGTTGAAGAATAAGTGAATGGATACGACAAATCTATGAAAAAGGACAGATTCCATCAACCAATATCCTTTTGATTATGCCAATTATGAGTATATGAATATCAATGACATCAGGTGCGACGATCGAGTGGTCTGAGAAGTACAGACCTGAAACGCTCTCTGCGATTGTGGGCAACAGTAAGCCGGTGCGCGAACTCTGCGCATGGGCTGGCGAGTGGCAGCACGGAATACCAGAGCAGAGGGCAGCAATCCTGTACGGTAAACCAGGCATCGGTAAAACGACAGCTGCCCATGCGCTTGCACACGACTTTGGCTGGGAGATTATCGAACTCAATGCGAGTGATCAGCGGACAGCAGGTGTGATCCAGAAGGTTGCCGGATCCGCATCGAAAACGGCATCCATAAGCGGCGGTATCCGGTTGATCGTGCTCGATGAGGCAGATAACATCCATGGTACTGCTGACAGAGGAGGAGCACAGTCACTTGTTAAAATTATTAAAAACACATCACAGCCAATTCTTTTGACAGCAAACGATTTATATGGAGTTTCGCAGAGCATCAAGGATCTGTGCGTCCCCATAGCCTTTCGTTCGCTGCAGAGCAGATCGATAATACATGTACTAAAGGATATATGCCATGATGAGGGAATCGCGTGTGAAGCAGAGGTTCTCCAGAGAATTGCTGAGAATGCGCACGGCGACATCAGAAGTGCGATCAATGATCTGCAGGCAGTAGCACAGGGGAAAAGCGAACTGCATAGCGAAGATGTGGTCATATCTGCACGGGATTCAAGAGATACGATATTTACGGCATTAAAAAAGATATTCAAAGGAAAGGATATCAAAGAAGCATTGACCGCAACATACAGCATAGATGAGACCCCTGACAATCTCATCCAGTGGATCGATGAGAATCTACCCAATCAATATCGCGGCAGGGATCTGACATCTGCGATGCTTGCACTTTCACGCGCTGATATCTTTCTTGGCAGGGTCCAACGGTGCCAGAATTACCGGATGTGGCGGTATGCAGGCGCGATGATGACCTCTGGTGTTGTGGTCTCAAAGTCCCATGAATATCCAGGAGCACGGTTCATGCCACCATCAAGATGGCGCAGGCTCGGACGCACCAGAACGAGCCGCCAGATAAGAGATGCGATATCAGAAAAGATCAGCACGCTGTGCCAGGTTTCCCAGAGATATGCACGTTTAAACTTTCTTCCTTTTATCAGGATGTTGTTTGTAGATCATGATTATGCGGTACATCTTGCAGCGCGGATGAATCTCGATATCAGCGAAATTGCTTATGTAACCGGCAGCAAGAAGGATACAAAGAAGGTGAAAACGATTTATCAGGAAGCGCAGGCATTAATCGAAGACAGAGCTTCTGAGGGTATCGAGATCTTTGGTGGATTTGGTGCTCGTGAAGAGAAGGTACGTGTGGAGCCAGAAAAACCAGAGAAGGAGCCAAAGAAACCAGAGAAAAAACCGCAGACGTCGCTGTTTGATTTTTAACGTCATTCACCCAATCAAACACGCGCCAGCCCCAAGCGGGATCACCTGCCCGCGAACACTTTTTCCTTTGATCACCAGTTCTATTGCGGTCCGATCTGCAAGCCTCGGCACAGTCGGGCTGCCAGGGCACATAATGAGCACATCTGACTCTTCAATGAACGGGGTGTGCAGATGCCCGACGATCAGCACATCGACCTCGAGTTCCTTTGCAAGATACCACAGCCCGCAGGTGCCGGTCAGGGATAACTGTCCATCATGGACCACTCCGATCGTGACATCTTCCACATCAAACACGATTCGTTCTGGCAGATGCCTCCTGAGTTCCGCGCAGTCCGAATTGCCGCAAACTGCGACCATCTCGTTGATATTCTTCAAATACTCATAGCATGCTACAGACGTGAAATCTCCGGCATGCACGATCATATCCGCACTTTTGAGCAGCGGGATCGATATGTCTGGCAGTTTCTGATCGTGTGTGTCCGATATTACGATGATACGGGTCATGGCAAAGAAGATTAATCACAGAGGTTCATTGTTCAACTCTTGCGTCCCTCTGTGTTCTATATGGTTTCTGAACTCATTCCAGATAATAAAACCCCCTCACATTGACGCCGCCTGCAGGATCATGAGCGCATCAACTGACGAGACCCGCCCGTCACCATCCATGTCCGCATTATCGGTGTGCTCTCCGCTCACAGCCATCCCGAGTGCGATGATCGCATCGGCTGTGGTGATCCGGTCATCTCCGTTCAGATCGCCTTTGAGGACATCTGCTTCAAATTCAAACATATAGAAGGCATCCCCACCACAATCCCATGTTGAGGGCGCACCTTGCCAGTAGTAGATAGTGCTGTTCGCATAAGCCAACCGGTTCCCAACATAGTATCCTACCGGGCAGGGGATGGGCTTTAACGTGCCCCAACTATTACCGGAGATGCTGTACTGGTAAAAATTGTATCCAGGGGATTCATCCGCGCCCCCCCCCCGAGAGCGAAGATGTGATCATCATGTTCACCCATCCAATCACCGATGTAGAGCAG
>PIXW01000222.1 GCA_003601535.1 ANME-2 cluster archaeon | reverse complement strand
TCCACGATCTCCTTTGGCGATACGCTCTCTCTGCCGGCGTGTATTGCGAGGATCTTCTCAGCGATGGTCATTCCCATGACTTGGGGGGTTGGTGGTGATCAGATAAAAAGATGAGTGCAGGCGGCATTGGGTTTGGATGACTGATGGAAAATAAAAAGTTTAAGATTTGATCTCAGAGCCGCCCGGCGGCAGAAATCTGACGATCTGATCAGGTGATGCAACGACCTTGATCGATCTTCCAAATGATTCGGAAAATATCCGGTAGATCTTCTTTGCGAGATCGTCCTGGCTGAACCGTCCTGGCACAATCTCGATTACGCGCCCTGCATGTTTCGCAACAGCAGAGACAGGACCTCCAATCAGATGCATGTCCTCGGTTATCCCGATTGCGATGCTAATCCGGACATCTCTCAGGTAATTTCGCTTGCCCCTGATGATGAATGCACCTTTGGAAACGAACTCACCATGTTCTGGCGTCTTTGAGACCTGATCAGGATATACCCAGTAGCAATCACCAGTATACTGTCCTGTCTTCCAGATGCTCGAATACGAGATCGCAAACTGCGCTGCCTCTGCGATCGTTTGTTCTGGTACCGAACCCTCGGTTTTGATGATCGTTGCCGGCGCACCAGGCGTCTGGCTATGCATGAAGATATCCCTCTTCTCAAGATATTTCTTGACGAGTTCCTCGTTGCTTGCTACGCCGCGCCCACCAACCACGAGGAGACCATCTGATGACCTGAACCATCTGAATCGGTCGTACCAGCGTGGTTTTGGGCGCTTGATCGATAGTATTTTTGGTTTTGCCACCTTCGTCCGTTCTTCCATCAGTTTACAGGTATGGTCGAGCGCATGTAAGGCACCATCCAGTTTTGAGGCGATCTTCTTTGATTTATCATAATATACCTGTGCATTCTGCGGTACGTTTTTTTCGGCATCAAGCGTGATATCCATCCCATCCAGTTCTATAGTAATCGATCTGTTTCTTGGATCGATTCGCTTTACTACAGGATTGTCTGCATGTATTTCATCCCATGTACGTCCGTTCTCAAGCGCAGATCGGATTGCAGCGAGCGTTTCATCGATTAACTGATAATGTATATAGATCGTTTCAGCTTTTGTTTCCATATTTGATTTTTCTCTCTTGAACCGGAGGATTGCCTTTTCCTGCTGAGATCTCCGGTGCTCAAGACGGTTCTGCCTCGCTCCTGGTTTTTTCTCGATTATCTGCGGTTCTACCTTCACACCAAAGAACTCATCGAGCGCCTCATTGAACGTACCGAAATACTGTTTTTTGCAATCGTTGTACCTGGAAATTTCATAAGGAAGAACGTCGATTTTACTTCCATCTCTGTATACGATATGCGGTCTTAAATGATCCATCCGCCCGAATACGTCTGCTATTCCACGGTGCACTGCCCTGATCGTCTCCTCTGATAAATCCGAACAATCGATATTTTTATCGACTTTTGAACAAAAGCAGACCTCTTCAGCGACGATTCCACCCATATTTAGTTTTGTTGCAAGCGTTTTTACAAGATTCATATCAGATTCGGAAAATAAGGTATGTAATTCATCTTCTGTAATTTCAACCGGATTTAATTGCATATCAGGTAGTTTATAAATTTCTCCACTCCTGATCCTTCGCCCACGAAACGTCACCGGATGCAGCGGAAGAATGATTCGTTGCTCATGATTCACCAGTATCACATTACCTGGTGGAAACAACTCAAGTATGATGCCGTTTGCGACTTCGCCGCGCATTGTTTTGATCTCAACGATCCGGTCAAAGTCATACTGCGTAATCGAGACGATTCTGCCGTGAGAAAGATACTTTCGCAGCGTCATCGCAAATGTTGGAGGAATTCTCGGACCTGCCAGTGGATGTGTGGTCAGATACATGCATGAACCTGGAACGATCACAAGATCGCATCTCCCCTCTCCGAAGAGATATAGATTCAATCGAATCCTTGTAATATCATCGGTTATTTCATATATTTTTTCGATGCGCGCTCCAACCAGATGTTGCAGTTCAGCGATCGTGACTGCAACATCGATGCTTGTCATTCCCTGTTTCATTGCCATCATCAATCGACTCCATCATCAATCGACTTCGAGACCAAAGTCCAGCCATCGTGAGGAATGCGTGAGCATCCCCATCGAGATCACATCGATGCCGGTCTCTGCATACGTCAGGAGTTTATCAATCGTTATGTCGCCGGATGCTTCCAGTACAACAGAATCTCGCAATTTCTTCTCCTTCAGTATTGATACGGTTTCTATAATCGTAGAAACGTCCATATTATCGAGCATGATCACGTCAGCTCCAAGTTCCGCAGCATGTATCGCATCTTCGGCATTTTCCACCTCAATTTCAATCTTTTTCATAAAACCAGCATCTTTTGCATATTTATACGCCATCTCCATGCCATATATCCTGATGTGATTGTCCTTGATGATGATGGCATCGGTGAGATCGAATCGATGTGGATCGCCGCCACCGATCATAACCGCTCTCTTCTCGAATCTCCGGAATCCGGGTGTCGTCTTTCTGGTACATGCGATTCTCACACCAGTATGTGCGGTCATGTCCACGCATCTCCGTGTCAGTGTCGCTATACCGCTCATTCTACCAAGAAAGTTCAATGCAACACGCTCATTCTGCAGGATTGCACGGGAACTTCCCTTTAGATCGAGGATGGTATCTCCACCGGTTACTGCATCACCGTCCTTCCATTTGTACGAGGATGAAACTCCACAATGATCGAAAATCCGGATCGCTTCTCCCAATCCAGCGAGTATTCCGTCTTCTTTTACGGTAATTTTTGCATTAATTAATTTATCTGGAAGTAAATCATGAAAAAGATCGAATTTCCCAACATCTTCCATCAAAAAAAGTTCGAGTTCAGGTACAAGCATTAAACCAGTCCCAGATTGTCCAACTGCTGCCAGACATGCATCTTGGCAAATTCACATTCCTCTGGAGTTTTTGCACCGGTGATCACCAGTTTCCCGGAGCGGAATATCAGAACAACGACCTTTGGATCACGAATTCGGTACACAAGCCCTGGAAAGACCTCGGGTTCATATTCGACATTCTCGAATCCCAGACCAATTGCGATGGCATCCAGATCGAGTTCCGTATCGATCGACGCGCCAGCCACGATATTCTGGATGGTGTAGGATATCCTGTTGATGGTATATCCAAGACCTCTCAGATCCTCTGAGAGCATTTTTATGGCAACATCCACATCTTCTATGCTCTTTGCACCGGTGCAGTTTGCCTTACCGGAACTGAAGACCAGAAATGCAGTTTTCGGGTCTTTTATCCGGTACACAAGTCCCGGGAATTTATTCTTATCGTAATCGGCATTCTCAAGAGATGACGATATGTGCTGGAGATCGAAGTGGTCAGAGAGTGCCATCGATGCAACGATGTTTTCAATCTTGATGGTCGAATCAATCATGATTGATACGTTGGATTTATATGCGATAAGACTATCGGTTGCGTAAGAACCAAAGATTTTATAACATGACCGGACAGATAGACACATAGAGGATTTACATGACAGAAACAAACATGAGGGATCGTTTTTTACCGCGCTGAAAAACTCCGCGGCAAATCTGTGCGTATCTTTGATACCACGCTGCGCGATGGCGAGCAGACACCTGGTATATCGCTCGGCATTGGACAGAAACTACAGATCGCAGAGCAGCTGGATAAACTCGGTGTAGATGTCATCGAGGCAGGTTTCCCGATCGCATCTGCTGGTGAGAAGGAGGCAGTCTCCGCAATTGTGAAATCCGGTCTGAATGCAGAGATATGCGGGCTATCGAGGGTGATAACGCAGGATATCGATGCATGTCTCGACTGCGATGTGGATATGGTGCATACTTTTGTCTCCACATCTGATATCCAGCGGATACACACCATCAAGAAATCCAGAGAGGAGGTTTACCAGCTTGCAGTCGATGCGGTGCAGTATATCAAGGATCATGGCATAATATGCATGTTCTCTGCGATGGATGCGACCAGAACCGATATCGACTATCTGTCACGCATACACAGGGAGGTTGAGCAGGCTGGCTGTGATATCATCAATGTTCCTGATACGGTTGGTGTGATGGTGCCGTCTGCGATGTACCGCCTGATAAGAGAGGTCAGGAAATCGGTTGCGCTGCCGATCGATGTACACTGTCACAATGACTACGGACTTGCGGTTGCAAACAGCATCGCAGCAGTCGAAGCGGGCGCGAGTCAGGTTCAGGTAACGATCAATGGACTTGGAGAGCGTGCAGGAAACGCTGATCTTGCAGAGACGGTTATGATCCTGCATACGATCTATGGCGCAAGAACAAACATCCACACCGAATACCTGTTCGAGACATCACGTATGGTTGAGCAGTACACCGGTGTACGGCTGTCCAAGTTGATGCCGGTCGTTGGTGAGAATGCGTTTGCACACGAATCAGGCATTCACACACATGGCGTGCTCGTACGCACCGACACCTTCGAGCCTGGCGTGATGACGCCAGAGATGGTCGGGCACAAGCGCAGGATCGTTCTCGGAAAACATGCTGGAAAACATGCTGTAAAGCAGGCGATCGAATCTGCCGGATTCGCAGTAACCGATGATCAACTTGCCGTGATACTCGATCGGATCAAGGAACTTGGAGATAAGGGAAAACCAGTCACCGATGCAGACCTGTATGCAATAACCGAGTCCGTTCTTGGAGAGATCTCCAAGAAAGAGCAGTTCATCGATCTGAAAGAGGTTACAGTGATGACAGGAAATGTCATCACGCCAACTGCGTCTGTTAAAGCTTATGTAGCTGGAGATGTGAAGGTGGTGGCAAACACCGGCGTTGGTCCTGTGGATGCTGCGCTAGGCGCGGTGCAGAATCTGCTCGGCGAGGGAACAAAGGTTCATCTCCGCGATTTCAAACTCGAAGCGATCTCAGGGGGCTCTGATGCTCTTGCAGAGGTGATAATCGCAGTGGAGGATGATGACGGCAGGATTGTGAGTGCACGTGCAGCAAGAGAGGATATTGTGATGGCATCGGTTGAAGCACTCGTAAATGCGATTAACCGG
>PIXW01000221.1 GCA_003601535.1 ANME-2 cluster archaeon | reverse complement strand
TCAATCTATGTGTTGTATTCGGAGCCACTGTTAATGATCGTCGCAACTGTTGTAACCGGACAAGCATTATTTGATGGTGGAAACCAGCAGTTCAGAGAACTTACGTATAACCTCCAGAAATTCTCACCGATACATCATTACGCAGAAGCCACAATCGGTTCATCTGATTTGAGCTGGGGAAGCCTCGCACACCACGAAACCATTAAGGGAGTTCTGGATACAGGTTATACCCTGGGTGAGTGGGCAGGCGAATTCTGGGAAAACGTCGTGGTGCTGGCGGTTATCTCCATGATTTTAATCATATTATCTTATCTAATATTTTTACGACAGGATATAACCAGGTAGGAGGATATTATGGAAAACAATATCAAAAACGTAATCATAATTGCTCAAAAAGAATTTGCTGACCATATATGGAGTCCCAGATTTCTGGGATTCGCAATCACATTTACATTAATCGTGTTTGTATTCGGTTATCAGAAAGGAACAGAAGTGGACTACCTGGAGCATCTTCTAGGAATGGATGGAATGTTGCGTGGTTTTCTGGGCATAGCCAGAATAGTGGGCAGTTTCGCACCTTTGATCGGAATCGCTCTCGGTTTTGATACGATAGTCCGAGAGGTTAAATCGAGTTCTCTGAATGTACTTCTGACGCACCCTGTGTTCAGAGATAACATAATTGCCGGTAAAATTATCGGGTCTGCGTTATGCTTATTCCTGATACTGTTGATTTCGATAACGGTTTCCACAGGTACTATGCTGACCATATCAGGAGTCTCTGCCGACGGTGAGGATATTTTGAGAATTGGAATATTTATAATATTAACTTTCTTTTATACACTTACTTTTCTTGGAATCGGAGTTATTACCTCCATCCTCGTAAAAAACTCAAGCAACTCGCTGGTTTATAATATTGCTATATGGCTCTTCTTTACTATATTATTCAGCCAGATTATTTTATCTTGTGTATATACATTGACCGGGGGGATGGAAGGTAGCATTGAGGTAGCAGTCGGGTCAGGAGTGCTGAACCTCTCGCCGGGTCATCATTATGCGCAGGTTGCAATGGGCGCGAACAATGTGGGCTGGGGAGGTAGCCTTGGCGGAGACCCGCGTATAGCAGGCATCTTCGACACCCACTTCACCCTCACCCAGTGGCTCGCCGAATTCTGGATGAACCTTGTCGTGCTGATCGTAACCCCGATCATCCTGCTCATCACAGCGTTCATCGCATTTCTCAGGAAGGATATCACCAGATGATCAAAGAAACACTCGCAGTCGTGGTAATTATACTGCTATCCCCTCACATAATCAGCGCAGACTTTGCCCACATCGCGGTCACAACCGACGTAGTCGGCAAGGTCATCCGCCCCGGCGATACAGCAGAGTTTACACTCTCCCTTGAAAAGGGCTACAACACGACAGATGATGTTTCGGTGACACTCTTCATCGACAGGAAGCCAGAGGGCGACTGGGTGGCTGGTTTTTATGAAGATTGCGATCAGGTAAGCAGGATAACCTTCCCTGCCGATGAATCCGGCAAAAAACAGGTGACTCTGCGTGTTAGGACACCAGAAAATGCAAGTGATGGCACCTACGTAATAAAAGCAGGATTTCAGCCTTATGGCGAGAGCGTAACAAACTACGAATTCATTTACAGGGACTTCGTTGTGGATGTGAACAGAAATGCCGCTCTGAATCTTGATATCTATGCGGATATTCCAGGGCGGGCGACCCATCCGGGAACGCCTGTGACCGTTGGCATCAACGTCGAGAACGATTACGACAGCAGGACAGTGGTCAAACTCGATGTGATCTCAAAGCCGCCTGAATGGGGTGTTGACCTATTATCAGATGACGGTTTTCGGATCACAAAGATCTGCGTGCCGGCAAATGGCGAAAAGGAGATTGATGTTGTTGTCTGCCCGCCAGTGAACGTGAGCAAAGGAGACTACACAATCACAATCGGGGCAGCACCTGAAACCGGAGACCAGTACATCACAGAGGATATCAGCATCTCGATCAATCCTGAGATCGAGTCTCCTCAGAGTCTGAGCACATATCTGGAGGTACATGCTCCGATCACCGGTCTTGAGATCAGACCAGAGACCCCGGCAGAATTCATCGTCACCCTCAAAAGCAGATACGACCAGCGAATATCCCTGAACCTGAAGGCACTGGAGATGCCAGAGAACTGGGATGTGGAATTCCTCTCTGTCGAGGATGAGGATACGAGAATAACCACGCTGGAGATGCCGCCTGGAGGCGAGCAGCAATTGGAGGTCAGGGTAAGACCCACAACAAATGCGAGTGATGGAATCTATCCGGTGATCGTGGGCGCTCTCCTCGATGACGGCAGGAGCGTATCACAGAAGCTGGAGGTTGCGATCAACGAGGGGATAGAGAAGGGGCAGATACTCAGCATATATCCGAGTTACAGCGAGGTGACGCTCAATCCGGGAAGTTCCACCGAGGTACGGGTGAATATCAGGAACAACTGGGATGAACCACTGGAAAACGTGCAGCTTGAGGTGCAGGACGTAAGCGGCATCAAAACCGAGATCAGGAGCTTTGGGACGATCGAAGAACTGGAGCCCGGCGAATCCAGAACGATACCGGTCGAAATCACAGCACGGGCAGATGCCGGAAGCGGGGTAAAGGAGATATTTATGCGGGCGAGGAGCAGTGACATCCAGAGCGAGGAGAAGAGTATCAGGGTGGATATCAGAAAATCGAGCGGCAGCGGGTTCATTGGTATCGGGCTCGTCCTGCTTGCGATCCTCGTTCTTGCAGTAATGATTCGTAAGTTTGGGAGACGATAGTTATGGAGACGATGATTGAAACAGAAGGACTTACCAAGTCATTTGGTAAGGAGAATGAGATCGTGGCTGTGGATTCGCTCTCTTTGAGCGTGGCTGCTGGCGAGGTATTCGGGTTCGTCGGTCCGAATGGTGCCGGCAAGACCACCACCATGAAGATGCTAATCGGGCTCCTCGAGCCAAGTTCCGGATCGGGCAGGGTCGCAGGATTTGACATCGTGCGGGAAGTGATCAGGATAAGAGAGGTCACAGGTGTGCTTCCTGAGCCAGCTGGATATTATGACAACCTCACGGCAAGGCAGAATCTCAGATTCTACGGCAAACTCTACGACATCGAAGAGAAACAGAGGGAGGAGAGGGTCGTTGAGTTGCTCAAGCTCGTTGGACTGGGTCATGCCATCGATCAGAAGATAGGCGGCTTCTCGACAGGCATGCTCAAGCGGTTCGGTCTGGCTCAGGCACTGATAAACGAGCCGAGCATCCTGTTCCTGGATGAGCCAACGAGCGGCATAGATCCGCTTGGAGCGCAGGAGATGCGGGATCTGGTCAGTAACTTGAGCAGGGAAAGAGGCGTCACCGTTTTCCTGAGTTCTCATTCGATGACCGAGGTCGAGGAGATATGCGACAGGATCGGTGTGATATCAAAAGGAAGGTTGATAGCGGTCGGTACAGTGGAAGAACTCAGAGATAAGGTGAGGGAGAAGGAAGGGGTTCGGTATTTGCTGGAGGTGTCTGATTTGCCTGCTGAAGAGGTTGCCGGGGCACTGGAGCAGATCGGAAGCGTGCACTCGGTTGAGGTTTCAGATGGCGGGATACGGCTGCTGGCGGACATGGGGGCACGTATGGAGATCGCCGAGGTTGTGAAACGTTCCGGTGGTGCTGTAACGAGATTCGAGGAGGAGAGGATGGATCTTCAGCGGGTGTTCTTGAGGTTGATTGGGGCGTGACATGGAATTTAAATAAAATGAAAAACAAAACTGAAAGGCAGGAGGTTACTAAATGCAAAAGCAGAGATTTAAGGATGAAATGGATACACTGGAAATAGTTGAGAGGAGGCTTGCGGTACTGATATGCGCAAGACTGCGAGATAGGAGCCAGATCAAGCATGCGATCTCAGTTCAGGACAGATTAAGGAGCAAATCAATGGGCTGGTCAGGCGTAGAAGAGATTAGAAAGTGGCGGGACACGCGTTAAGTGAATACTATGTACGTTTTGGATGCCTCTGTGATAATCAAGTGGTTTTCGGAGGAAGAATACACTGACATAGCATTGAAATTAAGAGACGATTTTTTTAGAGGATATACCGAACTTGTTGTTCCAGACCTCCTGCTTTACGAAGTCTCCAATGCTTTACGATACAACCCGAATTTTGATGAAACTGATGTCATTGAGGCGGTCGACTCCCTGTACGATATAGGGATAAGCATCATTGTGCCGACCGGAGTTGTTATAAAATCGGCAATAAACCTTGCGTTTACCCACAACGTCACGATTTATGATGCGTTTTACGCTGCGGTGGCAAAGGCGATTGATTTCACACTTATTACGGCTGATGCTAAATTCTATCGCAAAATGACGAGCCTCGATTTTGTAAAATTCATAGACGAGATAGATGTTGCCCACAGCAGTCGGTAAGTTCACCACAATTTTCGCGTATTTATCTATGCTGGTTTATACAGTAGTTCCGAATACCCCTACTTCCGAATACATTTATATCCTATAAAACATAGTCGCCTCATCTAACAAATGAGGTGATGGGCGACTATGATTGTAAAACAAT
>PIXW01000220.1 GCA_003601535.1 ANME-2 cluster archaeon | reverse complement strand
GGGTTCGAGGATCCGGTGCTGGATATGTGAATATGATATCGCGCATGGGAACGGCAGAATAACCCGCGGCAGGTGGAAGTGGTATGTTATTCATCTCGCGCAATCTCGCGTATCCGCTCAACCCCTTTAATCTCGTCGATCGCGCAAGCAACATCTTCAGGCACCAGATGCTCCCACGCCTCACCAGACAGCATCTTTTCCCGAATAGCAGTTCCGGAGTAGATCTCTCGCTGATACATTGGAGAGTGTTCAACCCTGATTTCTGCCTCCTCGAATAATCTGAAGACAAGCGGATTGTTCGTGTACACAACATCGAAATGTGGTGTCATCGATACTACGTGCGAGACCCAGACCGCATTTCGCTGTATATCCTCAATCGGAATCACATAATAATCTATGTCCAAACTTTTTAGCGAACGTGAGACCATGATCACACGTTCGCCTGCAGTAAACGGATTCTCGGGCTCGTGGCTGCGCTGTGCGCTGCCGATCCCGATTATGATCTCATCAACCTGATCGGCGATGCTGGTAAGTACGGTATGGTGCCCTAAGTGGTATGGTTGAAAGCGCCCTATGTAAAAGGCACGGCTAATGCGCCTCTCCTTCCTTTGGCGCATTGTTCTTATGCTTCTGGTCTGCGAGTTTCTTTATGAGGAACATTCCAGGCTTCGGATCATCCACGTACTCGATGCCCTTCACCTTGTTCAGATACTTCTCACCGATCTCATTTCTGACGATGATCGAATTCCAGCCATCAGGCGCGCCTACCGACCCGATCGATAGGTCTGCGTAGTAGGAGGTGTAGTCGAGACAGTGGTGGCACGGGTTGCGTGCGAGTGGGGCGACTTCCTTGATTGCAACGCTGTGCGGTTCAGGTTCCTCGCCGTTTCCGTTCCTGGTGTATGCCCAGAACTTTCCTCCTCCGAAGTCCATCTTCACGACCTTCTTCACATCGAGTCCCATGATGTTCGGGATGATGTTTCCACAGAGCGCTTCGTCAGTGAAGCTCTCCATGCAGAGAATTCCAATCACCAGCACAATCTTGTCGGTCATCGTATCGCGCATCAGAGCTGCACCGTGTGCCTGACAGGGAACTCCGACGACCGCGATCTTGCTGTACTTCTTCATAGCCTCCTTCAACTGTGCAAGCACAGGTACTGATGTGTACTTCGTACCCCTGGATAAATCGACATCCGATGCCTTCGTCAGGATGAACGGCTCGACGCCCCAGTTCTCATCCCGCCTGACACCAACAGCACAGTCGATCTCGCCCTGCTCGAATAGCGATTTTAGTATGGCGGATACGACGGCTCCGTCCTGCCCCGGTAATTCGCTCTTTCCTCCTCTGAAACTTCTCACGTTGTCAAACTCATCCTCAGGGAACCCGTCAACGACCGGGCAGACTCTTGAACATGTCAGACAGTCCTCACAGACCTCACATGCTGCGCCATGAACATAATAAGTAAGATTGTCCGGATCGCGTCTCTGAGCTTCGAGGTCCACATGGACAGCGTTGAGGGGGCATGCTGCTTCACATGCCCCACAAGCCGTGCAGACGCCATTTTCGATGACTTCTACAATCTTTGGCGGCAAATCACTTTCCTCCGATGATCTCCTTTCCGATCAACTTGATTGCCTTCTCCTTGTCAGGACCGATCGGCGATCCAGCCACAATTTGGGTTACACCCATCTTGGTGAGTTCATCGATTCTTGCCTGGCAGTCGGCAGGTGTTCCGTAGATCGAGAATGCATCCATCATATCGGTCGTGACCGTTCCGAGCACCGTACCAAAGTCGCCTTTAGCAATTGCTCCACCGATGGTCTTGACTGCGTCCGGATCAATACCATGACGCTCCAGAACAGGAGGTGGTGATCCCGCCGCTATGAATGCAACAACGATCTTTGCAGCATTTAGCGCCTTCTCAGGTTTCTTATCGATCGAGAAGCACGCATAAGCAGTCACATCAAAGTCCTTCATGCTCTTTCCAGCAGACTCCACGCCCTTCTTGATCGCTTTTACAGCAACCTCGAAGTCCTTTGGGTGGGATGCGTTTATGAGCGCACCATCAGCGATCTGTCCTGCAAGTTCAAGCATCTTTGGTCCCTGTGCACCGAGATAGATCGGGATATCCCCTGCAGAGAATGCCATCGATGCTCCGGCAAGCGACACCTGGTCACCCTTCTGCTCAACCTTCTTTCCACTGAACAGCGCACGCAGTGCTTGCACGGTCTCTCTGGTGGTTGTGAGAGGCTTCACCCACTCGATGCCCATCGCATCGAATGTTGCCTTGTCACCAGGACCAAGTCCAAGGATTGCGCGTCCGCCAGATATCTCGTTTACTGCAGCAATACTGGATGCTGTAACCGCCACGTTTCTTGTGTAGGGGTTTGTGACGCCGGTTCCAACTTTGATAGAATTGGTGTTTGCTGCTAGCATTGCAAGCGTGGTATACACATCCCGGTTGTTGTAATGGTCTGTGACCCACACATTATCGAACCCATTCTGCTCAGCTAACTTGGTGTAGTATGCCAGTTTCAGAACAGGGTCGCTTGGTACAAATTCGATTCCGTACATGGTTCGTCCTCCTAAATGATATAGGGTTCGTGTTTGATTGATGGTGTAATGATTTAAAAACCTTGTTGGTGCTATCGCATCTAACCCAAGTTCCTTCAGTTTCCAGTCAGCAGGTACACCATCCGAGTTCCAACCACGAATGCGGTAATATTCGCTCAGCACATCTTCGGATTTGCTGCGATCGATACTATTCTTGCCAAAGAATCGATCTGGCAGCGTACCACCTGCGCGTAAGAATCCTTGCGCGCAGCAGATCCTCTGATGTGTGTCCAAGTCCGGCGACAGCACTCAAGATATCCGAATACCATCATGTTTCGTGTGAGGGGGATGATATATGCCATACCGATCACTAAAGGTAATGGTGATGCAACATGACTGCAACGAATATAATCCCACTCTCAACTGTCGACTGGTATGGGCGCGCCGTAACCCTTGTGTTCCTGATGGGCTGCCCGTTCAGGTGCCAGTACTGCCATAACCACGCGCTACTGGAGATGGGACAACTCACATCAGAACCGGCAAATATCAAAGAGATCGAATCTGAGATTGAAAAAAACTCCCTGTTCATCAGTGCTGTTGTCTTTACGGGTGGAGAGTGCTTTCAGCAGTTCGATGCGCTTCTCAGTCTTGCTGAATTCACACATGATCATGGCTTGCTCGTCGGGGTGCAGACGAACGGATATTACACCGATCGGATCAAGCAGATGATCGAGAAGCGTCTTGTTGACCAGATATGCATGGATGTGAAGGCACCACTCGAGCATGATGCATATCTCAGAATCTCTGGTATCGATGCTGCCGGGCGTGTTTCGGATTCATTGAAATTATATAAACTATGCGAGAGGAATAACATAGACGTTGAGACAAGAACCACGGTCTTTCCCGATTTCATCGGATCGCCACAGGAGATACGATCGATTGCCACGTCGATCAGAGATCTGGCAGGAGATGTGCGGTACATCATCCAGCAGGGAATGCCAGAGAATGCATGGAGGCATATATCAGAGAGGGCATACAGTCGGGATGAACTGATATCGCTTGCAAGAAACGCAAGCCCTATCCTATCAGATGTCAGAATCAGAACAAAGGAATCCGGCGAGGAATGTGTAAATGCCAATCCCTGAAAAGACTCCACTCCGTGCAAAGGATAGGAAGAATATATCCTGTTTGATCTATCCGAAAAGATTAGTATAACGAGTAAACATGGCTCCGAATTCTATCGCACCTCTCATATCGTCAAATACATAAAAAAATGAGTCCCATGATAGCGATAGTATGTATCTGTTTATACATATACCTCATGATAGCGAAAACGGCGTTGATCACAATTCCACAGCCCGATCCCAGTAATACTCGAAGAGCGCATTTCCCCATTCAATCGCAGCGCGGTCTTCGCTGATGAGATC
>PIXW01000219.1 GCA_003601535.1 ANME-2 cluster archaeon | reverse complement strand
GTGTGTCTTTATAAACCGGGCGCACAATCGTGGATCCACGAAGGGATTTGCACAAAACAAAAGCTTTATAACCAGCGAGCGACCATGTGGTTTCTTGGTTCAAATCAGACCGTTGCGGGATTGAAATTTGAAAGAGTTATCCTGTTCTATTTGGACGTGTTCCGTTCAAATCAGACCGTTGCGGGATTGAAATTGCTTAATGTCGTTAAGTCTTTTGATGCGTAGGGACACCTGTTTATACAACAAGAATCGAAACAAATAGGTCGAGACACATGCCCACACCAGACGGTACGAAAACAATACGGATGAAAGATGCTGTAGCACAGAATTTGGCATTGAGGCATTCAGCTGATAGATTATTTGATTGCATCGACTCATTGGAAAACACTAACGTGGTCATAGACTTTCGTGGCGTACATACGGCGAGCCGATCTTTTATGCACCAATTTTTGCGTAGGTGGAAAAGAAGCAACAATCACAACATTAATTGCGTTAATATGCCAGATAATGTAAAAAGAATGCTTGACATAGTCAAATCACCTAATAAAACTCCTATGACACAGAAAATAGGTCACCCCTCCCCGCTGCGAATAACGGGTTCTTCTACCGCGTATCTATAAGGGACACCTTTTTATACAATGAGAACCAAAACAAACAATCGGTCAGGAGTATACCCATGTTACGTTGTTCTCTACGTACAACAAACCCCGTCCAACACAGCGCCACGACAAATTAATTTTTTTTACTCCTGACGACGACCTCTACCTCAACACCGGCTTCCTCAAAGAATTTCATCGCACGATTGTCCGGGTACGGTTGGCGGAATATGACCCGAACGATACCTGCATTTATGAGGATTTTTGCGCAGATTGCGCATGGCTGGTGTGTGCAGTAAAGTGTCGATCCTTGTGTGCTCACCCCATGCAGCGCAGCCTGGATGACCGCATTCTGCTCGGCGTGCACGGCACGACAGATTTCATGCATCGTGCCTGATTCGATATTCTCCTGTTCTCTGATGCACCCGATGTCGAGGCAGTGTGCCGCGCCACGCGGGGCGCCATTATAACCTGTCGATATGATGCGCTTGTCGCGGACGATCACAGCACCGATCTGCCTGCGCAGACAGGTTGACCTGGTCGCGACGATATCTGCTATGTTCATGAAATATTCGTCAAGTGTCGGTCTCATTCTAACTCCTGAAAGGTTGCTTGCACCGTTGTTGTGGTGTGTGCAGTTGTGAGCCAGTATCGTTCAACCCAGAACCACTGCACCTTAGCCCACCTGTGCTTAAGGATATCCTCGCGTGTCATGTTATGCAGTTCCGTGAGCACCTCGAAAAGTTCGCTCAGGCTATCGTACCCGTCGTCTCTGGCGGTCGTCTCTGTGAATTCGTGACCATATAGTGGGGTCGCCGTCCCTCTCGCTATCCCGAGCTTCTTGCAATCGGGCTGTTGGTTGCGGGGGTTGCGCCACCAGATATCCAGCTTGTTGTTTTTCGCCAGGCGGTTTATCCAGTAGTCAGCGTTATATCTGAGTGATTGTAGTTTCGTTTCGTTGATGAGTTTGTCGTAGTTGGTGTGGAAGGTGAAGAGGGTCATAACTCCTCACCGCTAATTTTCTCGTAAATGAACTTTACGGAATTATCTATAGTCCCCTGACAGAACCCGATCCTCTCCTTTGATTCTTCGCAGTACGCCTCGGATTGGTCTATGCCAATGGAGTTCCTGCGGAGATCGCGGGCAACTTTCAGTGTTGTACCTGCCCCGCTGAAAGGATCGAGAACGACATCCCCGACATAACTGAACAGGTGGATGCACCTGCGGGGTAGTTCCTCCGGGAAGACTGCCGGATGAAATTTCGAGCGTGCACATGCCATTGTCCATATATCAAGTGTCCAGCGTGTGAAGTCCCGTGAGCTGATGGAGGATTCGCCTTTGTGCATCTTTTTCCACTGTTCATTGTAGCCGATAAGCAGAACCTCTGCCTTATGCCTGAGCCACGGGCTTGACGCCGACTTCCATGAACCCCAAGCCGTGTCATTTCCGCTATTCGATTGGTCCCACACAATGTAATCGCGGATTGTCAATCCAGCTTCGAGGAGAGCCGTCTCCCATTCCCACATCACAAGGCGAGTGACCGAATGGGACCCCATCGTGAATGGTACATTGCAACAAAAGCGCCCATCCGGCTTCAAAACCCGTTTGAACTCCTTGCATACATCGAAGATCATCTCAGTATACTCTTCCCTGCTTACACCGACCTCATATTCCTTGCCGACGTTGTACGGAGGCGACGTTATCACCAGATCGATGCTTCCGTCTTCAATGGTCCGCATACCGTCTCTCACATCTGCACAAATAAGTTTACAGAAGACCATTTAGCCCTCCGAGACGAAATCACCGATTTTGCGCTGTGCGGCGATCTTCCTGTACCGGTTCACCCAGCTATCGTCGATCTCGAACCCTATGAAATTCCGGTTTGTGTTCTTGCACGCTTCCATCGTGGTGCCCGAACCCATGCATGAATCGTGTACCATGTCCCCCTCATTCGAGTAAGTCAGGATCAGGTACTCGATGAGCCCCAGTGGTTTTTGTGTTGGGTGCACTGCAGGATGTGGCTTCGGGAACCGCAGCACGGACCTGGGGTACTTCTTCGTATCTCCTGCCCGTTCGGCGGTGGGGTTGTTGGCGATATCATAGTCTCCATAGTTGCTGGTCTGTGAACCGCCCTTCCGGAACTTCGTGCCCATCCCGTGCACCGGCTTACCCTCCCAGAACTGGGGGTTGTATGTGGGGGTCTTCTTGTAGAACACACAGATGTCTTCATGCGACCTCAACGGCATGTGCGCCGCATTCAGAAACCCGGTCGGACGGTCTTTCTCCCAGATGAGCTGATAACGCCACATATCGGGGTTCGACATCATTAACTCACAGGTGAAAAATCCTTGCCCAAACAAAATGATGGCAGCGTTCCCCTTCGTGATACGTTTGTACTCCCGCCAGAGCGGTCCCAGTGGTATCAGGGAATCCCAGTGGTTTTTCGTGACTGCATAAGGCAAATCTGATATGACGAGGTCGACACTCCCGGTGGGGATATGTGGCAGGAGCTCCATACAGTCACCGATAATCCATTTCTGCTGGCTGACATCAGTCCAACGGGTCATCCTTCTCTACTCTCAAAACAAGGTCCAGGCGAGCCGTGCGACCATCTTCGAGATTCACCCTCGCCAGAAATCTCCTTGCATAATCGCACTCACTGTTTTCGCAGAGGGCTTCTCCCAGCTCCTCCGCGATCTTATCGATGTTCACAGATGATCCTCCTTCACATGTTTCTGCAGCAAACGCTGTTCTTTTCTCAATGCGACCACCTGTTCAGCATCTTCGCACCTTGGGATGTAGTCGTCAAGCTGCTGAAGGCGGTGGATGATGTACAACGGGTTTATCACACAACCGGTGTCGATCCGAGATCGGTTCTCTGCGAGCGTGGTTATACCTCCAGTACAAGAAAACCTCCATCTTCAGCGAGTGTTTTCCGGACATACCAGCCATCACCACGCCGGTATATGAGACCCTTCTTGATCAGGCTGTTCCACTTAACTGCGTCCTTGATGAATTCTGCAAGTTTGTATTCAGGCTCTCGTGGCGGGATTGCCATGCGGTCACCGTATTCTGTCGATACCTTAATCGTCAGCCGGTTCGCTCGGATCCGTTCCTTCTTCTCCCACCGTCTCGTTATCTCCCGCTCTGCTTTGAACTTCTCTCGTCTCCAGCTCGTCTCCAGTGCCTGTATCCTCGTCTCCAGCATATTGATCTTCGTATTGATGCGTTCTTGGTCCATGTGTGGCTTCCCTCCGTGCGTGACGACCAGTGTCCATCGTTCTCCATCTTGCCCAGTGTCCCGACAGACCTTTCGGCTTCTCCGCCTTGACACGCTTATCGCCCCTAATTCGCATCGCTCGCTTTCTACGTGCTTTTTCGCTCATGGTAACACGATTGTTTCCGAGTCGGGCAGCTCTTCTACACACCCGTTGATAATGATATTCACCGTTGTGACATGTTTTCCACATTTTTTACCGGTGTTTAATTCGTCGTTTTCGCAAATCTTGTTCGCGAGCAAGTCTTCTTTTAGGCGGTCGATCATGTGGTCGCGTTCGTGCATCTCTATTCTATGTGCAATGGATACCTCTTGTATATGCTCGCGGAGACAATTGATATCGGTGTTAAGTGATTTGACCTCTTCTTTGCAACGGTCCAGCTCCGTATCAGAAGACTTGTGAGCGTCTTTCAGTGATGCTTTTAGCACTTCGATGGTCGATGTCAGTTCACCGGTTTCTCGCCGGAGGGTTTTGATCTTCTCTGCCTGTTTTTCGATGACCGACTCCAGTTTCGCAATGACCGACTCCAGCTTCATGGTCTGTTCATTTACCGTCCCTTGTGCACCGTCCTCAGTCTTCTGTTCCTCAACTTTCTCCATGAGAAAACCTCCTTTTTATCCGTCTTCTTCTCTTTCGGCATTCGTCTGGGAAGACCCTCTTCACGTCTCACATGAGTGAGCAGCCTGCCCTTCGATATGACATCTGCGAGAAGCCAGTCGAATCTCTTATCGCGCATATCTTGCAGTGCAACGCCATATAATCCTTGCTCTTCAAGACAGTGTTTCAGGTTTGAAGCATATATAATACCCATCGGGTCCAATGCGATAGCTGATTTTTTCGCCGTCTCCACCCTGCTTCTCACATCCTTTGGTGTGATCTCTTCTGCCGGGTATCTGACCATGACGCATTTGACCCGTGAGTTCAGTGTATCGTCTAAATCCACGATACTATACATCGCTTCGACACCGAGCTCCTTCAGTGCTTTGTCGAGTTTAGTCCCCTGTCGAATCAGTCGTGCACGCCTTACGACGTCTATTTCCCAGAGCACACTGGTCATCTCCCTGATCAGGGAATTGTTCGCGCCATCTACATCATAGATCACAGTCCGCAGGATCGAGTCTATGTCGACCTCTTCCCCTCTGAATATCTCGATCTGTTCTCTGAAACGCTTTGCGGCATCAAACAGTTGCCAGAGAGCCTCTTTATGGTCGTCAGGTATTCCCGTCATTTTTTATCCCTTAGTACATCAAGCCCATTCCTACATACATGCTCCACAGCGTCGTTAACATCGCCGTCGAAGTCCTTGTCAGCGATCCGGCTGATCTCTGACCATATTTTGACATCCATGTGTATTGTCTTTGATACGTTCGTTTCAATACCTCCTATATGGTATGTGGTGTGTGGTGTGTACGTGCTGTACATAAACGTTTCGGCGAAAGAAATATATATGGGTAACACACATCATCTCACGTCACCGAGGTCTCTAATGAGATTTCATCTGTTGCAATCCCACCACATCAAAAGGGATCGCCAAACGTCCCCGTGTCTCTGCTGGTGAAAAACATAGCCCTGAGGGGAAAACCAGGGTGAAAATCCCTGTGCGATACCGGCAACAGCCGATCGCGCTGCCCAAAGCATAGTTGGGTGCAAGCTATGCGCAATAGACCCAGCGAATCGGCGCGGATCTCCGGGAGGACAGGCGATCCCTCTACCACAACTTTTTTAAGACTGTGTAGTAGAGATGATGTCATGCCGAGAGACCTCGTAGTCTTACATAGGTTGGTCGATACCTGTCGCCGGTGCACCAGCGACGAAACACAAGTGGCAACTGCGGGGCACACCACTTTCTCTCGGCGTTACTCCCCAGGATGACCACATGTATACATTCGACGAACTGCTCGACATACCCATGTCAGAAGCCATCGCCGAGATCGAGAACAACCCAGCGAAAATCTATGGGATGCTGCTGAGGATGAGAAAAGAACCGGACGGCAACTGACCTGACCCCGCTGCTGACAGCATGTGGCAGCGTCACAAATTTCACGCCGCCGCATGTCGGTTTTTGTAGAATCGATTTTTTCTCGCTGTCACATATCCCAATATGGACAGGTTGTGAGATCGTCGCTCATATCGATTCTAAATTGGCGGTCGATAAAAATGGTTCACCGGGTCACGGCACTGTCGTCGTGCCGCTGTCCGGTGGGGTCATCAGGTTGGATAGTGCGGTTTCGCTGGACCCTCCTCCATATTCGCAGCCTTCCCTTCATCTGCCGGATTGAGGAATGGGTGCGATTTGGAAAATACGAAGTCATCTCTCTGTCACTGAGACCAGCGCTGACCAGATCAACGAGGCGATTTTTCTCTTCTTCTGACCACGGGGTTTGTTGGTGGCGGATTTCAACACCGCTCTTGTGGAGGTGTCTGCGGACAGTGGGTTCCGCGACACCGCATTCCGCAGCTATCTCCGCCATAGTCAACCCTTCATCACGGTATAGCCGGATGATCTTATCGACGATTTCGGGTTTTGTCGTCACGGCGCCATCTCCACTACATCGTATCCCTGTGAACTCGCGGCGATAACCCGCACGCCCCACACATTACCCGGTAACCTGTAGAGCAGACCAGCACGGATGAGAGCGTTCCACTTGATCGGGTCAGTGATATCTTCCGCTAGCACATACAATGCTCCTTCCTGCCGGACCCGGATCGTCTTCCGCTCTGCATTGATCTCCCGCTTCCGTGCGGTGCGGCTCTCTCGCTCTGTCTTCGCCGCCTGCCGATCAAGCTCATCGAGGAGTTCCAGATGATGGAGGCGGTCACTGAGACCGATCAGGCGTTCTTCGGCTTCCATTTCGATCAAGTTCACATCCTTGGTCTTTAAGAAGTTCTTTTTCGGCATCACTCAATATTTCATCGATTTTTGACATCGCTGTATACGATCTCCACGAATTGACATCGCTTTGCCAGTGATGCCAGACTTCTTCAATTTTATCCAATATGTATTCTGCGCTCTGGATCATGGTTATTCTTCCTCCAGTTCCATGTATCGATCATCATCGAAGCCGCCCGCCGTGATGACCAGTTTCCTCCCGTCAGTGGTTTTGACGGTTATCTCTCCTATCGCTCCACGTAGGTTCACCCCGTAATCATTCGTGTAGGGTTTTACAGCGGTTACCTTCGCATCGATCAGAGCATGGAACGACTCGGTCATGTGTTCACCCAGTTGCTTTCATCGCTTCCAGACTGCATACAGCATGATTTCGCTTCCGAACGAAAATGTGTACCCTGCATCTCGCAGGGCACTCCGAAAGTCGATAAAATCATCCATCTTCTCCTTAATGTATTCTGGTGTATATTTATTCATTCCTCTTCCTCCAATTCCGTATTCATGCTCAATCTATGATCAGACCTTCCGTCGTGATCTTCTCCTCCGG
>PIXW01000218.1 GCA_003601535.1 ANME-2 cluster archaeon | reverse complement strand
TATCTGGAACGGGGATTATTACTCTGTAAATCGCACAAGGGAGGTAGTGATAACCCCGTATATCACAGTTGAAAAATCGGTAACGCCAGTTGAACTGAACATATCTGAATCAGCGATCGTCACAATCACTGTCCGAAATCTCGGAATCAAGCGCACAGATATCAGATTAACAGATACCGTTCCAGACGGTTTTGAGACCGACGCCATAACCGGGCGGGCATTTCAGATAGCACCCAACCAATCACAGAGTATCACATATTCGATGTCGCCGAAGGATGTTGGAAGATTCGAGATTCCTGGGTGTACAGCAGAATATGATGGATATGCCGCATCCTCGCTTCCATGCAGTGTCACGGTACACGGACCAGCGATAACAGCAGCGAAGATGATGCTGGATACGCTCGATTCTCACACCAAGAAGGTAGTCATTCATATCAAGAACAGAGGCGATCGTGCCGCTAATATAGAGGTCATCGACGAGATTCCAGCAGGTGTCGCTGTGATCAGCGGCGACACAAACTGGACGGCGCGAATTCTCCAGGATGAGGCATACAACCATTCATACATCATCCAGTACGAAGGTATAAACTCGCTGCCTCCTGCATCGGTCCGATTCGTGGATGATTATGGTAACCACGGAACTGTGGAATCAAACCCGGTTGCAATGGAAGAGAATACCACTATAGAAGAGATCGCCACACCAGCCACTCCCGCAGAAACACCGACGACGATTGGCAGTGGCGAACTCGCCATACTGCTGGTACAGATATTTATATTGCTTGGATGTATATTCTTTATACCGGTCATGGCTGGATATCTGCTGCTGCGCAATCAGGAGGAGCAGATATGAATATGCTGATTCTATCTATAATATTATATTTAGTTTATATTGTGATAGTATTCACACTCCTGATCAGATTATCCTCGTTTATTGCAGCAATTTCCCTGCTCGGCATACCGCTGTTCATAATCCTGATCGTTCCTGAGCGCTCCATCTCATTTCTGGCGTATCAACATGCGGTATTCGGACACGGATTGATACCGATCAACAACCTCCACATCATGCTCTTCATCTGGTCGTCGCTACTTGCGATCATTCTGTATACTGAATTTATCGCATGGTATCTCGGGCGGGGTGGAGGATCTACCAGTGCATGAGAAATCGATAATCATCCGATCCCGTACACATAAACCTTGCAGCACTCATCACTATATGCATCTCTGAATTTGTCAGCAGTCCATGATTCACCATAAAGCTAATGAGGTCCGCCAGATGGACTCTGTGGGACTGAGACATATCCAAGGCTATGGGGCGATCTCGTTCCTGAACTTGATGTCGTTAGCAGCAAGGAATTGATGATCTACTACCGAGGGAAGAACGAAGAAGAGACAGGTCTTATCAAGATTTACGAGTACAAGATCGGTGAAAATGTAAAAAGATTCGAAGAGAAGTTCTGAATAAGAAAAGTGTACGCGATGTTATGAACCGTACCACATACTCTTTTATCTGTGTTTGTTTGATTAATTATACAAATAGAAACATAACATTCTATAAAAAAAGATCATCTATCTATCCGCGTTCACTCATCCTTTAATCCTCCACTTATAACTCGACATCTTTTTTGACTTTCCGAACCCACATGCGGAACAGAACTTCTTTGTCTTATGATACGATACGCTGCCGCACCGCCTGCACCGGATATGCGTCTTCTTCTGGCGCTTGCCCATCGAGGGAGTTCCTTTTGACATGTTATATCACCTTATAGAGAAACATACACTACATTGTCGCCACGCACGATAACCGTTCCGATCCGTCGTGCCACTTCACTATCTACGAGTTCCTCAGCATCTTCGAGCGCGAGGTTCATGTGGATGTCATAGCCTTCCAGTGTTCCGCGAAACTCGCGAGAACCTTTCAATCGAACGAGAACGGGTTTGTCCAGCGAATCATTCAGCGTATCGAGTGGTCGATTTCCCATTTAGCAAATCTCCTTTGATCATTAATATGCTTGACTGATGGATGTACTTAAAGGTATCCTGCATCGGAGATAACAAGACTTATATGTGCCGACACGCGTAACTTTATGCGAAGCACAGGAGGCATCCGCATTGAAGATTGCAACCATCAAAACACCTGATCAGGTGATCATCCCTCTGCAGCAGCATGCTGGCGCGGTGTGCAACTCCCTTGTGAGTGTTGGTGATATCGTTTCTGCCGGTCAATTAATCGGTGACGGTGAGTCCCGGATACATTCGAGCGTTTCCGGGGAGGTGACCGCCGTTTCCGAACTTCCGCATCCGACTGGTAAGAATGTTCCAAGCGTGGTGATCAATATACACGAGGGCGCGGAGAAAGAAATTGAACCGGAAGAATTGTCCACGGGAAAACTGAGGCACATCATCAGGGAAGCTGGAATTATCGAGCCGAACGGACTTTCGACACTGCGTACAAAAGCAGAGATTGACACGATCATCATCAACGGAACAAACACCGATGATCTATCATCAAATGCTGCGCTCATGCTTGATTACCCTGCCGAGATCGTATATAGCTTGAAAGCATTAATGGAACTCGTGGGCGCTAAAAAAGCGTTTATCGTGATCGAACTTAACTCAGAAGCACTGCAGGTCATGCGAACCGAGACGATACCTGACCGTAACATCAAGGTCATCGCGACACCGATGTATTATCCGCCAGGTACTGAAGACGTGCTCGTCAAAAATGTTGCGAAGAAGAAGGTGCCACGCGGTAGCACTCCTGAAGATCGGGGCGTTCTTGTGAGCAGCATCGCTGCCATGAAAGCCATATATGATGCGGTGCACGGTATTCCCATGATCAAAAAAGTAATAACCGTTGCAGGCGCGGTAGGCTCTCCGAGAAATGTTCTGGTGGATATCGGAACACCGATCGGGCATGTGATCGAAGAATGCGGCGGCTGTAACGGAACACCAGCAAAGATCATCGTAAACGGCGCAATATCAGGTACGGCACAGTACACCGATCAGGTCCCTGTCATCAAGACGACGACGGGTATTCTGGTGCAGACCGAAAAGGATGTCAATCGCGAACCGCCGGCTCCGTGTATCAACTGCGCATGGTGTGTGGACGCTTGTCCGATCGGTCTGATGCCGCATCTGCTGTACGGATATGCAGATAGTGCAGAGTTCGATCGGTGTGCAGATTTGTACATCGACGACTGTATAGAGTGCGGTTTATGTGCATACATCTGTCCGTCCAAGTTACCGATCGTGCAGATGATCAGGTATGGCAAACACGGCATAGCCGAAGCCGAGATGGAGGATCTGTCATGACATTCACGATATCACCACCCCCGCATGTGAAGAGCAGAGAGAGTGTAAAAAGTGTGATGTGGGGCACAGTCGCTGCACTGATTCCAGTTAGTCTCGCAGCGATCTATCTATTCGGACTTCCGGCTCTCATGGTTATTCTTGCAAGCGTGATTGCGGCAGTGGTGACTGAAGTTATAATCTATTGGGCTGCTTCTCAGCCGATAACAGCAGGTGACGGAAATGCGGTTCTGATCGGCTTGTTGCTTGCGCTGATTCTTCCGCCTGACATTCCGATCTGGATTCCGATCGCAGGATCGGTATTTGCGATTGCGGTCGCAAAGTATATCTTCGGAGGCACAGGAACACTCATCTTCCATCCGGCGCTGATCGGTTTTGCGTTCCTGCTTGCTGCATGGCCCACGCTCCTGAGTACAGCATCCACGCCGCATCTTGGCAGTTTCTCTGATCTATTCCTTGAGACCGGTGCGGGTAGGCTTATTGAGGTATCACCTGCGCTCGTCCTGCTCGGTGGAGCATTCGTTCTCTACAAGAGATATGTGGATCGCCGGGTGGCAATCAGTGCTACTATCCTGCTGATACCATCAATGCTGATCCTCGGAATGGGCTGGCAGCTTCCATACATACTGACCGGAGGATTCTTCCTCGGGTTGATCTTCCTTGCAGCAGACCCGGTCACATCACCTGTAACCAAGAGAGGCAGGCTGGTTTATGGGATCGTGCTCGTGGTGTTGATACTGATCCAGCTTCATTTCAATGCATATTTCACTGGTTTATGCTTTGCGATACTCTTGATGAATGCGTTCGGTCCGTTCATCGACAAAAATACCGTACCAACGCCAATCGGAGGGAGATAAATGACAGAGAAGAATGAGTCTACGGTGTCCATACTAATCAAGTTAACGGCCATAGCAGCGATAGCAGCTGCAACCCTGACTGTGACGTACGGAGTCACACAGGAAGAGCTTCAGAGGCGAGCAGCGCTCATGGGCGGTCCTGGCAAACAACTGCTCGATATGGGTGTTGTTCCTGGTGCTGCCAGTTTCAAAGCGGTCACGGTCGATGGCAAGGATCTGTATTACGAGGCTTTCGATAGTAGTGGTGATAAGATCGGCTACGGATTCATCGCCGAGATGCCGGGTTTGCAGGATGTGATGAAGGTTGCCGGTGGAATGGACCTCGATTTCAAGATGACCAAGGTTATAGTTCTTGAGCAGAAAGAGACGCCTGGAATCGGTGACAAAGTCCAGAAACAACCGGAATTCACTGCTCAATTCACAGGGGTCGGTCCGGACGGGTTGGCACTCAGTTCAGAGGGCGGTCAGATCGATGGCATCTCGGGTGCGACCCTGTCATCGAAAGCAGTCACCGATGGTGTCCATAATATAGTTGAACAGATACAACAGGAGGCTTCATAATGGCAGAAAAATCCTTTGTAAGGGAGGTGGTCAGAGGGATTATCAAGGATAACCCTGTGTTTGTGCTTGTGCTCGGTCTCTGTCCAACACTCGCGGTGACCACATCGTTTGCAAACGGGCTTGGTATGAGTTTCGCGTTCGCGTTTGTGCTGCTTGGTTCAAACTTCTTCGTATCCCTGATACGAAAGATCATACCATCTGGTGTCAGAATCCCGATATTTCTCCTGATCATCTGTACTTTCGTTACGATGGTCGATATGCTGCTCGAGGCGTATCTGCCACCGATGTACGAGGCTCTCGGCATCTTCGTGCCATTGATTGTTGTGAACTGCATCGTAATAGGAAGAGCAGAAGCTTATGCGAATCGTAATTCAGTGATCTTCTCGATAGCAGATGCGATTGGAATATCGATCGGTTATCTGCTGGTACTACTCTTGATCGGAAGTATAAGGGAGCTCTTCGGAACAGGAAAGATACAGTTTGTGATGCTGATGGTGAAGGGAGGAGTTCCAGGATTCTACCCGATCGGGGAGGTATCAATTCCAATTGCACCAGCAACCGTGATGATCACACCGGCAGGAGCATTTTTCACAATTGCAACACTGATGCTCTTAATCAAGATCATCGGAGATCGTAAACGGATGATGCAGCTAAAAAAGGAGGGTGTTGAATTATGATCGAAACACCAGGATACCTGCCAACAGAGGCTCTATTCCCGATCGTTGTGGATGCGATGTTCACCAAGAACTTCCTTCTCGTGATGTTTCTTGGACTCTGTTCTTATGTCGGTCTCACGACCAGTTCCGAGACATCGAAGGGGATGTCGATGGCGGTAACGTTTGTTATGACGATGTCAGCGATTCTCACATGGCCCATCTTCTACTATCTCTTAAAGCCGAATAAGCTGATGTTCCTGCAGACAATCTGTTTCATCCTTGTAATCGCTTCATTCGTACAGCTCGTCGAGTTCATCATTCACAGGTATAGCCCTGCGTTGTACAGGTCGCTAGGTATCTATCTGCCACTCATATCCACAAATTGCGCTGTGCTTGGCGTGGTGCTCCTGAATGTCAAGGAAGACTTCACTTATGGGGCAAGTATTGTGTATGCGTTTGGTGCAGGGCTTGGTTACTCGTGGGTGATGCTTGCAACAGCAGCAATACGAGAGAAACTGATCATGCGTGGCGTTGATCGCTTCAGCGGATTCATCGGTGCGTTCTTCGCTGCAATGATGATGGCATTAATCGTTGTCAGTTACTTCGGAGTGGTGAAACTATGATTCCTGAAACGATGCAACTCCTCCCACCTGCGGTAATCGTGCTCGGTGGGATCGGTTTTGCGATGGGCGCGATGCTTGTCTGGGCTGCGAAGCAGTTCTACGTCGAGACCAATCCGCTCGTGGATGCACTGCTAGAACTGATGCCAGGCGCAAACTGCGGAGCCTGTGGCTTTGCTGGTTGTGCCGAATGCGCAGAACATATCGTGGCAGGGGATGTGGCACCGGATGTCTGCACATCATGCGATGCAGAGACCTTCGCGATGATCGGAGAACTGCTCGGAATGGAGATTGCTGCTAAAGAACCCCAGTATCCGGTCGTTCTCTGTCAGGGCGGTGTCAACTGCAAGGACAGGTACGATTACATCGGTGCTCAGACGTGCAAAGCCGCTATCCTGCTCGCAGGAACAAAGAAAGCATGCGCTTACGGATGCATCGGTCTTGGAGACTGCGTTCGTGCATGCCAGTTCGATGCGATCGAGATCGCAGAGAACGGACTTCCGAAGATCAAGAAGTACAACTGCAAGGGCTGCGGCTCATGCGTGCGAGCATGCCCGCAACAGGTGCTAACGCTTGCAAAGGAACACGGACCAGTGTATGTGGTCTGCTCATCACATGATAAAGGCAAGTATGTAAAAGAGGTATGTGAGTTCGGGTGCATCGGGTGCGGAATCTGCAAGAAGAACTGCCCAGAGGGTGCAATCAAACTCGATAAGGCGCTTGCTGTGATCGATCAGGAGAGGTGTACCCGGTGCGGAACCTGTGTCGAGGTCTGTCCGAGGAATGCGATCGTGAAGCTGTAGCCGGGGTTCGTACCTGATATCTCCTGCGCGAAAGGTAGACGTTCCACATGAGGTAATCTACTGTGCATTGGACCGTAAACTGTCAGAAGAGGTCCGATCCCTTGCAAGCAGGAGAAGCTG
>PIXW01000023.1 GCA_003601535.1 ANME-2 cluster archaeon | reverse complement strand
CTGCAACCAGCCGCGCAATAACTTTACGATCTTCTGCCCACTATAATATATCATGGACACCGAAGAGCAGATCAGGGTGCTGAGCGGACTTGAGGCGGTGCGTTCCCTGCCTGGCATGTACATCGGAAGCACCGGATCAATTGGGCTGCACCATCTCGTGAACGAGGTCGTCGACAACAGCATCGATGAGGCAATGGCAGGACACTGTTCTACAATTGAGGTCACGTTGAATCGAGATGGCTCTGTCACGATATCGGATGATGGTAGAGGTATTCCTGTGTACATAATCGAGGATTATGGAAAATCCGCGGTTGAGATCGTGATGACAACGCTTCATGCCGGTGGAAAGTTTGATAAAAGTGTATACAAGGTCTCTGGTGGACTCCATGGTGTTGGCATATCAGTTGTGAACGCGCTCTCTGAATGGTTGCGTGTTGAGATACATCGTGGAGGAAAAATATATGTCCAGGAATATGAGAGAGGAAGTCCGAAATATGACCTGATGGTCACAGGCGAGACCGATCGAACAGGAACGGTCATAACATTCAAACCTGATCCGCAGATCTTTCAGGAGACTGAATTTTCTTATGATATTCTCTCGAAACGGCTCCGTGAACTGGCATATCTCAACCGCGGCGTGCATATCACTATAAAGGATGATCGGTGCGATCCGCAATTGGCAGATACGTATCAGTTCGATGGCGGAATCGTATCCTTTGTCGAATACCTGAATGAAAATAAAAACCCTCTTCATGATCCCGGATATTTCAAGAAGACGAAGAACAGCACTGATATCGAGATCGCATTCCAGTATAACGATGGATATTCCGATAACGTCCTCTCATTTGTGAATAGCATCAACACAAAGGAAGGCGGGACTCATCTGAGCGGATTCAAGACCGCACTCACGAGATCGATCAACCGATATGCAAAGAAGAACAATCTTACGAAGGAAGGGGAGATCAGCGGAAGGGATACGCTCGAGGGCTTAACCGCAGTTATCAGCGTAAAACTCGCAAACCCACAGTTCGAGGGCCAGACCAAGATGAAACTCGGAAACATCGAGGTGAAAGGGCTTGTTCAGTCGCTGGTTAGTGAGGGGCTCGATGAATTCCTTGAAGAGAATCCGAAAACATCAAAAAAGATCATAGGTAAGATAATTGAGGCAGCAAAGGCATGGCAGGCTGCAAAAAAGGCAAGAGAATTAACAAGACGCAAAACCGCGCTCGAATCCGCGAGTCTGCCAGGCAAACTTGCAGACTGCTCTGAAAGGGACCCATCAAAGAGCGAGATATATATGGTCGAGGGTGATTCTGCTGGAGGTTCTGCCAAGCAAGGACGAGATCGTAGATTTCAGGCGATTCTCCCGCTTAGAGGAAAGATTTTGAATGTTGAGAAGGCAAGACTCCACAAGATCCTGCGCAATAATGAGATCAGGGCGATGATCACCGCTTTCGGAACCGGCATCGGGGAGGACTTTGATATCAAGAAGGCGCGGTACCACAGGATACTTATTATGACAGATGCCGATGTCGATGGTTCGCACATCCGTACCCTGCTTTTGACATTCCTGTACCGGTACATGCCTGAACTACTCGAGGCGGGATACGTGTACATCGCACAGCCACCTCTGTACAAGATCAAGAAGGGAAAGACCGAGAGGTATGCGTTCACGGATGAGGAACTGAGCGCGATAACAGAGGAGATCGGGAAAGATGGCGTATCCATACAGCGATACAAAGGTCTCGGCGAGATGAACCCGTCCCAGCTATGGGAGACGACCATGGATCCTGAGACACGAACAACACTTCAGGTGACAATCGAGGACGCGATGGAGGCTGACAGACTCTTCACGATACTGATGGGTGATGCTGTCGAACCGAGACGAGCGTTCATCGAGAAACATGCGCGAGAAGCGAAGAACCTGGATGTTTGATAAAAATCAGACATGCCCGTACTCCAGATACGTAATATCCAGTTCCTGCTTCAGCGCTCCGGGACCGGGAAACAGTCCATAAGTCTCATGTGAACAATCGATCCATCCGTATTCCTGAGTTCGGAATACCCCCAAGCCCCACAGTTCTCGCCAATCTCCAGAAGTGAGAGCGTGAGACCTACAGCGACCGCGGTCTCATCCCCTCAAGAATCTTACCTGCTTCCGATTCGTATTCCACGATGTATGCGGACGCCAGGATGGCAAGAGACAATCTTGTCTCATAAGAGATGTCTCCAGTGCCTGCGATCTCTTCGATCACACCGCCGTACTGTTCCGGATCTGTTACAGCCGCAACATTCTTGAAATTCTTTATCGCGGATTTCAGAAGCGCAACGCCGCCGATATCCATACGTTCAATCGATCTCAGCGGAATGAGGTTCACGACAACGATGGATATCTCTCCGGTTGCGATTGCGGCGTGGATCGCCGGGTGAAGCGTCTTTATTCCGCCGCCCAAAAGTTCAGAGAATCCTGTGAACTCTGAGACGCGGGTTACTGGAATTTCATTCTGCGATAGTTCTCTTGCTGTTCCCTCTGTTGCAATTATCTCTATTCCGAGGTTAGATAGATTCTTTGCAAATTTTTTCAGATTTCTTTTGCTGTATACGCTTATCAGAGCTTTCTTCACACCAATCCCTCATTTTTTCCAGGTATCCTGCCTGATCTGATCGATCATAAACTCCACCTCTTCAAGAAACTGATCGAGCGTACCAGTGTTTCGGATAACATGATCGGCAGATGCGATCGCATCGCCCATGCCCCACCCGAGTTCGCGTTCGTCTCTTATCTCCAGCGATTTGATACTGGTGACCGCATCGGATCGCTTCCTGCTGATGATCCGCTCAAGACGAATATCGATCGACGCAACGATCGATATCAGCATAAAATCATCTCCAAACTCGCGTCTGAAGAGATCCACCTCGGCAGGTCCTCTGATGCCATCGATCACCACAGCATCTTTATGGAGTTCACGGATCAGCGGTATACATCGCTTTGCAATCGCATCCATCCCTTCTGCTGCTCTCAACTGGTCAGCCAGCCCGCCGATGTTCGCATCGCTCGGATCAAGCCCGCGTCTTTCCGCTTCCCTCCGCACAACATCACCCATCACGATCACAGGAATGTTACGCTTGTTTGCTGTTTTTGCAGCTTCCGACTTCCCTGATGCCGGCATGCCGACGAATGCAACGATTCTCACATCTTAAGATCATCCTGTCGTAACTCTTAACTGTTGGGGTTGCAATCATATCATGCTGCGCCGCCGTGGCTTAGCAGGAAAAGCGGCTGATTCGTAATCAGCAGATCGTGGGTTCAAATCCCACCGGCGGCTTGCTGCAATCCCTTCATCACACCGGACGATGTGAATCATGGTATCATGAATCACGGTACGGTATCTCAATCTCCAGAAAATCTCTTGCAACCTGCACACGATCGAATACAGCCTCCGCATCCTTCACAATCGGTGATGGATCAGCATACCTGGAGCTGATATGCGTTAATACCAATTTCCGCACCCCTGCTTCCTTTGCGAGGAGTGCGGCTTCTCTTGCGGTGGAGTGCATGGTTTCGCGCGCCCAGTCAACAAGATCGTGAGCCAGACTGCCGTCATGAATCAACAGGTCAACGCCGCGACTTGCCTCAAGTACCGTATCTGTTGGTCTGGTATCGCCTGTGTAAACGATACGCCTCCCAGGTCTCGGACTGCCAAGCACATCCTCCGGATGCACGGTCTTCCCATCTACTGTAACGCTCTCACCACGCTGCAATCTTGAAAATAGCGGTCCTGGCGGCACTCCGAGTTCAATTGCCCGCTCGCGATCGAACCTCCCTGTTCGCTGGTGCTCAAAAAGTGCATATCCGATCGAAGGTACATTATGCTCGGTTCTGATGGCAGTGACATCATACTCGTCACGTTCAATCACATCTCCTGGTGACAGTTCTGTGATCCGCACATCAAACCTTGGTCTGGTATATCCGATATGTGTGAGATAGGTGATCTGTTCGAACGATCGTTCTGGTGCGTATATGAACAATGGATCCTCCCGTCCGTGAAAGGACATGGTCTGGATCAGTCCGGGTATACCAAGAATGTGATCGGCATGCAGATGGGTGATAAAAATAGAAGAAAGCTTCATCATCCCTGTTTTTGCCCGCATCATCTGCTGCTGAGCCCCTTCACCACAATCGAAGAGCATCAGTTCTCCTTTGCGGTTAACCAGGATTGCGGACGGGTTTCTATGCGGTGTCGGCAACGAGCCACCGGTTCCCAAGAATGTCACACGGAGCATGCATGTCGTATTTCACATCTCGGTATTTAGTTGTTATGCGAAAACAAGAACGCCCGAAGCCGGACATCTGTCTTCTATCCGAAGAGCCGGATGTCCTGATCAATAACCTTATATCTCATAATCGTGATACGAAACGCGGTGACACATCATGACTGATGTAAAGATTGGATTTGTGAAGCTTGGGAATCTTGGGATGTCCCAGGTGATTGACCTGATTCTTGATGAGATTGCAGCAAGAGAGGGTATTATGGTACGGACGCTCGGTACCGGCGCAAAGATGAGCCCGGACGAGGCAAAGGACACGGAAGCGTTGATTAAACACTGGGATCCTGATTTTGTGGTGATGATCAGCCCGAACGCGGGCGCGCCCGGACCGACCGCAGCGCGGGAGATCTACAAGAACACGCCGACGATCGTTATTTCGGACGGACCTGACAAGAAGGATGCACGTCAGGCACTCAAAGATGCCGGTTTCGGGTCGATCATATTGAAGGTCGATCCATTGATCGGTGCAAAAAGAGAGTTCCTTGACCCGACAGAGATGGCGTCGTTTAACTCGGATGCGATGAAGGTTCTGTCCACATGCGGTGTAGTACGTATGATTCAGGAGGAGCTGGACAAGGTGGTTGATCAGGTCGCATCAGGCAAATCAGGAAAAGACCTTGAACTGCCGTATATCCTTGCAACACCTGAGAAGTGCGTTGAGCGCGGATGCTTCGAGAATCCGTACGCAAAGGCAAAGGCTCTTGCGGCACTGCACATGGCAAACACGGTTGCAGCGATCAACTTCCCGGCGTGTTTCATACACAAGGATGTTGAGAAGGTCACGCTGACCGCTGCTGCTGGTCATGAGTTGATGAATGCAGCGGCATGTCTTGCAAGAGAAGCGAGAGAGATTGAGAAGTCAAACGACACCGTATTCCGTCAGCCACATGCAAAGGCAGGCAACCTGCTGACCAAGACCAAGCTCTATGATAAACCAGCGTAAGGTGCCATTCGAGCACCTTTTTTATTTTTGTACTGCAATAATTTAGTTCAGCACTTTTTTTGCGAGCAACCGTGCCTCATGTAGCCTTTTCCGAATGATTCACGTCAGCATGATGCTGATACTTGCTGCGGGCGTAACCGATCTCTCTGTGCGTATGCTTGTGGATATGCAGGTGGATGTGCCCGTCCCCGTTCTCGATCGTCCGCGTCAGATTCCTGACCGCGCTTTCGATCGATAGCGGGAGCACATCGCATGGATATCCGAAAGCCTGGAGAACCTCAAAGAGTTGCATGATTACCGGAACCTCAAGCCCTGCCGCAACAAGCATCTCAGTATCTGAAAAGATTTCACGGGTCGTCCCATCTGCGATAACGGTATTATTGAGGACGATGACCCGATCTGCAAGTTCAGGAATTGCGTTTATATCATGTGTGATGATTAAAAGCGTCTTTCCTTCATCCTTCAGTCTCTTAAGAATCTCTATAAGTTCGCTCCTGCTCTTTGGGTCCAGATTGGCTGTGGGCTCATCCAGTGCAAGGATCAGAGGCTCCATCGAAAGTACCGTTGCAAGCGCTGCACGCTTCTTTTCGCCGCCGCTCAGGTGGTGCGGAACCCGTGTCTCGTACCCGGCAAGCCCAACCATCTCAAGCGAGTCCTTAATCCTTCTCTCTACCTCATCTCTCTCGACTCCGAGATTGATCGGACCGAATGCCACGTCATCAGCAAGCATGGGCATAAAGAGCATGTCATCAGGGTTCTGGAAGACGATACCGATCTTTTTTGGCATCTCATGCACCTTCTTCGGATCGACAGCCTCGCCCAGAACCTCGATAGCCCCTCGTGATCCGCTGCTGTGCAGTATGCCGTTTAAGTGGAGTAGCAGCGTCGATTTGCCTGCACCGTTTGGTCCGACAAGTGCTACGGACTCGCCTTTTTCGATCTCGAACGAGATGTTCTCAAGTGCAACCGTCCCATCTGGGTAGGTGTAACTCAGATCACGGACACGTATCGCAGACGTCATGACACCACCGACAATATCACAGAATACATGCGCAACAGGATGGCTGTACCGATGATCGATACGGCCAAAACATAGTCCTTTACCGCCATATTAAACTGCGTAATTGTCCCCGGGCTTCCTGTATATCCCTTTGAGATCATTGACTTATGCACCCGAAGAGCCCTCTCGTAACTCTTAACAATCAACATCCCGAGCAGGTTTCCTAACATCGAGAGCGCGTACCTGTTCGCCTTCAAAACGAATCCTTTACAACTCATCGCCCTCCGCATCCTTGAAAATTCATACAGCAGAACAAAGATGTAGCGATAGGTGAACATCATCATCTGAACAAGCGTGCCAGGCACCTTCAGCATGTAAAGCGCCTTTATCGTCGTATCGAATCTCATCGTCCCAAGCATCGTCAGTGCGAGTGTTACTGCTGCAATCGCCCTCGCTGTGATCAAAGTCCCGTATCTGACCCCCTCATAAGAGACTGCAACTCCGCAGATTCTTACGAGTTCACTTCCTTCCACAGTCAGAGACATGATCACGAGAATCGGAAGAACGAAGAGGAATACAGGCTTCATGCGGTCGAAGACGAATCCGAGAGGGAGTCTCGAGATCAGAAGAAGAGTGAATGCGAATATTAGATTGATTGTGGCAAGCAGGATGTCATCCACGAACACGAACAGAAAAATAAGGGAGGAGAACGTGAGTATCTTTGCTCTCGGATCGAACTTATGTATCGGAGATTTGAGTGATGCATATTTGTCGATCTCCGGATATTCCATGAGCTATCAGCCTTCCTATTTGTTTCCGTACTCTTTCTTCAGCTTTCGGGCGGAAAAGATCATTCCGATTCCGGCAAGCCCTATCAGGTATCCGAATCCTGCAAGAATCCGCATATAGAGCGGAAGCTCTGCTGTCTCCTGCGATCCTCCTGCCAGGTCAAATTCCTTCTCTGCTCTGTGCCCTGTCGCTTCCACAACCACCCGGTACCCGGATACGCCCAGCTTTGGTGTGAAGTAGTACATTCCCTCTTTATCGGTCTTACCTTTGAGGTAGAGTTCTTCGCCGCTCGTGGAGTTTGCGTATATCGTCACATCTGCGTACGCCATGGGATATCCGCCACCATACCACGCCTTTATCTGCATCTCCTTCACCTGCTCTCGCACGTACACCCTGTGTGCGGATGTGAGAGGGCAGAACGCCGTGCACAGGATGAGTACCAGTGCCAGAAGACTCATGATTCTGATTGCTTTCATCTTCTTTCATCCTCCTTATCCACCGGTAGCATCTCTGGCTCCACCTTTGCCAGAAAAGCAACTACTGAGCCGGTAATGACCGCTTCGATTATCATGATCGGTATATGTGATGCTACGGCAACCTTTGCAACGTCCACAAACTCCTTGCCTGTCGTAATGAGGCATATAGCCATGAGTATCGCAGATGCGAAGATCGCAAGACCTCCACATATTGCGCCGAGCAGCGCCATCGGGGCGCCCCTCCTACATCCCGTCCTGAATACGCCATAAGCGATCAGCGCAGGCACGCCCATGTTCATCGTGTTCACGCCGAGTGCATCGATACCTCCGAACGAGAAGAGAAGTGACTGCAGGGTGAGACCGATGAACAGCGCAGGGTATGCAAGCACACCGAGCACCACGCCCAGGAGTCCGTTCAGTATGAGATGGACTGATGTGGGCGGCACAGGTATGTGGACCAGTGATGCAACAAAGAACGCACCGGTCATGACCGAGACCTTTGGTATCTCTTCGGCGATGCCGCGATCCTTTGTGCCCCACCGGAGTGTTATCGCCAGTAGCGCAAGTGTCACACACCAGCCAACCGCTACAACCGGAAAGGATAAGACACCGTAAGATATGTGCATTATTATTTTTCTCCAAAAAATAGTTACAGGGGATGATACCCCTGTTCACCTTACTTCCGCCTCATTGTAATTACGAGTGCTGCAAAGAGACCAATTGCGACAAAGATCGCTCCGAACGCTGGCGAGGCTGTCGCAGATGATGCTGCATGTTCTGCGGCTGCTTTTGCCTCTTGCGCTGCACTCTTAGCCTCGTCTATAGCCTTCTGAAGTTCTGCAGATGATGCGAATCCTTTTGCTGGGAACGAATCGAGCACCGGGACGATGAAGACGCCTCTTATGGTGCGTCCTCCGGTGTCGCTCTCTTTCGCTGCACAGACAAACCAGATTCCGGGCTCGTCGAGGGTGTACGAGAAGTCTCCGTTCTGATTGGTCTTGACCTGTCTCGTGAACACCATCGGCGGATCGTACGGGAACTTCTCCTCTGCGGCCTCCACGATCTCCTTACCAAGTTCCAGTGTGTGGTACTTCTCGACCTCAACAGTGGCATCCGGAAGCGGCTGACCTTTATACTTCGCATTTCCTGAGAAGACAAAGCCCTCTTCCATGCCGTACGGTCTCGTGTATGGTATGACCTCGGTCTGCTCCTTTGCGACCTCTGAATCCCATCCTTCCCAGACCTCCAGACCACAGTGGATGACCGCTTTGCAGTAGTCGATCAGATTCTCGTCTGCGTCGTCGTATTTGACCAGCACGATGGAATCGCCATCCTGGTCAACGGTGAACGAGGCTCTGTAAGCTACAAAATCGCCTGGAGTTCCGTCTTCATGCTGCCCTGGAACAGTGATTTTTTCAGGTGTTAACTTCTCAACTGTCCCATCTGGCTTCACGACAGATATTTCTGGCGCAGATGACATGTCAAAGGATATGTGCTCGTAGGGGTGTCCCCACATCACATATACCGTCTTTGTCTCGCCAAGCGATGCTATATAGTCCTCAGGTGACACATCCCAGACAGTATCCTCACTATCGCTCGGGAAGACCATCGTAAAATGCGCACCTGCCATGCCTGTACACGCAATCAGCAATAATGCCGCGAATGCGGTTGTTATCAGGTTTTTATTCATGCTTGTTACCTCCTGTGTTATTCGATACATGCGAGATATGCGGTGATGTTATCTCGATTCGTGCTTTGTTACGATCATGCACTATAAATAGTTTATGGGCACCCATCCATATACAATAATGAAACTCGCAATCATCGCCGGAACCCCAGGATCAGGAAAAACATCGATACTCATGCACACCATCGCATATCTTAGAGAGAGCGGTGTCATGCCTGCGGTAATCAAGGTGGACTGTCTCTTTACAGAGGATCATGCCAGATTCAGCCGGCTCGATCTGCCGGTTCGTGTCGCTTTATCAAAGGATATGTGTCCTGACCATTTTGCCATTTATAATGTTGATGAGATGCTATCATGGGCAGAGGAGCAGCACGCGGATATCCTGCTCTGCGAGACCGCCGGGTTGTGTCTGCGGTGCGCTCCTTACGTGGATCAGTGCCTTGCGGTCTGCGTGATCGATGTGACTGCCGGACCGAATACGCCGATCAAGGTCGGTCCTCTTCTGACCACTGCTGATGCGGTGGTCACAACAAAAGGCGACATCGTATCTCAGGCAGAGCGGGAGGTGTTCCGGGAGCGCATAATCGAGGGAAACCCGAGATGCAGGATTATTGAGGCGAACGGTCTTTCAGGGCAGGGCGCATCCGAACTCGGGAATATGATGCTGCACGCACCGGAGATCGGTTATTCTGAGATGAGACTCAGGCACAATGCGCCGCTTGCGATCTGCACGCTCTGCACAGGCGAGACAAGGGTTGCAAAAAGATATCATAGCGGAGTTCTCAGGCATATCGACGGATTCATGGAATATCAGGGTGAGTAACTTCACCTGCCGATACTCTTTAATACCACTACAACCGAGTCTGTCATGATGCCCAGGTGGCCTAGTCGGGAGGGCGCCAGACTCATAGGGACTATCACAGTGCGCCAAAATCCCGAGAAATCTGGAGATCACGGGATCGAAACCCGTCCTGGGCATTAGTTTCTTTTTCACATCACGTCATGCTCGATTACCGCACCACATCGCGGGCATTTCACACATCTGAGATGCGGCGCAACCGCGATCTGGCACATACATGTGGTGCAGACGACCATCTCCTCGATACCGATCGATCTCTCGATTCCCACCGCAGCAGCATTCGCGCAATCCATGATCTGTTCGCAGTAGTGATTTGCAATCCAGAATGTGAAGACCGACAGCGTCATGCCAGCCGCGATATCGGTTACCCAGTGCACTCCAAGATACAGCGTGGCAAAGACGATCGTGGGAAATACGAGTGTCAGAAAGACCCTGTATCTTCGTAGATTTGTTGTATAAATGACCAGAAGCGCGCTGAATATCAGTGCAGCATGCAGACTCGGAAAACAGTTATCAAGAGGGTCCACGGTGGTGATGCCTGCATATATCATCGGGTTCAGTTCATACATGAGCGGCTGAACATTGGGAAGCGCGTAACCCGTGACCGTGACAGGGAATAACAGGTAAAATGGAAATGCAATCAGGTAATCGAGGATAAAAACCAGAGAAAACCGTTTGAGTGACGCCATCTGCTCGGTATATGCAAGTATCAGGAATGTGAAGATTATAACTGAGGAGAATAATACCAGATATACGAACGTCATCAGATACGTGAGTGCAGGATAAACATGGCTCTGAAAACATGCAACCAGATCGCCTTCGATGTATTCGATGTATGGGGTGCAGTCATAGTTTACAAACAGGTTCAGTTCCCGCTGCAATGGAAACTGCGCCTGCATCAGCCCATATACAACAGCGGCTAAGAGCAGATAGGGCCAGTAGCCATTGATCAACTGTCTTGCGGTATATCCACGCTTTCTTTTACGGAATTCTTCCGGTACAAAAGCAAAAAAATAAAACACAAGCATGATCAGAGTGAAAAAAATGATAACAACACTCAACTGCCATGCCATTGCATTTATCCATCCTTATGATTCTGCTAGTTGAATTTATTCGATGTTTGGTTTGTATGTTCAGAGATACTTAAAGATTATGTTCGCATCCAACAGATCAATCATGAGACCCATCATGAAACATGCATCACTCAACAACATAGCCCCAGCCTCCTCTGGAGGTGAGCAGTGATGGTAAACTCCGTAAATGCACAGGATACGGCGGATACGGCTGCAACTCTTAATCTTGCCAGAACGAAGATCAAAGAACTGGACTTCAACGGAAAAACAAAGAAAAATATCCTCAAATCATTCAAACTCAGATTGAACGCATTCTCAAACGACATCCTCTTCTTCAATGAACCATTCACCCCGGTCTCTGTCACAGGCACAGAATGCGAACTGAACTGCAAGCACTGCGAGAAACATTATCTGGAGCACATGATAGACGGAAGTCATGGAAAACTTCGTGCTGCCGCTGAGAGCCTTGCCAGACAGGGGCGAAATGGAATCCTGCTCTCTGGCGGCAGTAAGCTTGATGGTTCGGTTCCAACATACGAGTTTTCAGATGATATCCGGCAGATCAAGGAGGATACACATCTCATAATCAGCGCTCACACCGGAATCGTAACCCGGAAACAGGCAGCATCCCTTGCAGGATGGCTTGATATGGCACTCGTTGACTGTATCGGAAGCAACACCACAATCTCTGAGATCCTCGGGCTTCCAAATACGGTGAACGACTACGAAGATACGCTGAAGAATCTGTCTGAAGCCAAAATCCCGCTTGCACCACACATCATCGTGGGACTCCACAGTGGGGTTCTGGATGGCGAGTTACGAGCGCTTGAGACCGTGAGAAGATACAATCCCGATGCAGTCGTGATCGTCGTCTTTATTCCCACGAAAGGAACTGTGTGTGCAGATGCGCCGCATCCGAAACTTGATGATGTTGCATCCGTAATTGCAGCAGCAAGACAAAAATTCCCGCAAACACCCCTATCTCTAAGCTGCGTTCGTCCTGGCGGCAGGTACCGCTCAGATCTCGATAGATGCGCG
>PIXW01000217.1 GCA_003601535.1 ANME-2 cluster archaeon | reverse complement strand
TTTTTTCACGATAACATTCGATTCAGAGTCGTCTTTGTCCGTAACTGATGATAACGTGACAAACCTTTTATACTATAGTAAAAACCATAGAAACCGAGACAATCAAAGGTCGATTATGACCGTATAACAAGGAGGCTTGAAGATATGATCAGGAGGTTGACACGATGATGAATGGAATAGTAAACTACATACCGATTGCGGTAATGCTTGTTCTTGCGTTGATCATACCGTTCGTCATCATGTTCATTGTGAAGCAAATCTCTCCCAGAAGCCCGAATAGATTCAAGAGCACCACTTATGAGTGTGGAAAGGAACCGATAGGACCGGCACAGGTACAGTTCAATATCTCGTATTATCTGTATGCGATTGTTTTTGTGCTGTTTGATGTCGAGGTTCTTTTCTTATATCCGTGGGCGGTTTCTTACAAAAATTCAGCGATTCTGGCAGAGATTCCGGCATTTACACAGGTGGCAGTGATCGAGATGGCTCTGTTCATCCTCATACTGCTTGTAGGATATGCGTATGCATGGAAGAAAGACGCACTGTCATGGATGCGATAGGAGGTTATTATGGCAAAAGATATCAGAACACCAATGCAGGTTATAACCACCACCACCAGTGCAATCCACGAGTTTCTCAAGAGATCACCAGCGCAGGATATCATAAACTGGGGTCGGAAGAATTCGCTCTGGTTCCTGACCCAGCCGATGGGGTGTTGCGGCGTTGAGATGATTGCTACTGGCTGTGCACACTACGACACCGATCGATTCGGAATCATCCCGAGATGCTCGCCGAGACACGCGGATGTGATGGTGATCAGTGGTTACGTTGTTCGCAAGTATTTCCCCACACTAAAAAGGCTGTACGAACAGATGCCTTCGCCAAAGTGGGTCATCTGTATGGGCAACTGCTCGATCAGCGGAGGTCCATTCTACCAGTCGTATAGCACACTGCAGAACATCGACGAGATATTTCCTGTCGATGTATACATCCCGGGATGTCCGCCACGACCAGAAGCACTGATCCAGGGCTTTGTCGAACTGCAGAAGAAGATCAAGGCAAAGACCGACAAGGGAACGATGTACGGGGTGAGGTGACTATGGATGGAGAAACCGTACTTGATTCATTGAAAGCGCAGTTTCCGGATGCGATCACACAGTCTGAGATCGATCCGAAACCGCCATATATCGTATGTGCAAACGTTTCTCGGGATCGGATCGTGGATATCTGCTCGTACCTGAAGGATGAGCTGCAATTTGACAGGTTATCAGGTATCACGAGCGTTGATTTTCCTGATGCGAACAAGTTCGAGGTGGTCTACTTCATCGCATCGTATGAACACTCGGTGATTGTGAAACTGAACGCAGATGTGCCGAGGGATGATAACCCATCGATCGATACCGTGACTGCGGTGTGGTGGCATGCGAACTGGTACGAACGAGAGGTGCACGAGATGATGGGCATATACTTCAACGGGCATCCTGAGATGACGGTGCTTGTGCTCGGAGATGATATGATGGGAGATTGGCCGCTGCGCAAGGATTATGAGATGTATCCTGGGCGGGTAGATGCAAAATATCCTTATGAGGACGACAATGTGAGCATCGTTGGCGAGTGGCCTCTCGAGAAGAAACCGTGGCCCGCTAAGAGATATTATCTTGAGTAGGTGATCAAAATGGTGAACAAACACGACGTCAAGAGGCGGATGCGGCAGTTGATGGATGAGTATATTCATGAGCCGCAGCAGCCGGATTACGTGCTTGATGAGTCCGAGATGATGGTACATATCGGACCGCAGCACCCGATCCAGCCAGGACCGTTTTTGATCGATCTCAAACTGAAAGGGGAGACCGTCGAGACAGCGAAACTGTACATGGGGTACGGGCACAAAGGCATTGAGAAGATACTGGAAGGTCTGACATACATCCAGGGTCTTCCGGTAACCGATCGAATCTGTTATCTATCAGCGCTCTCGAACAACGAGGCTTATGTCAGTTCTGTCGAGCGGCTGCTTGATATCGAGCCGCCGGAACGATCCCAGTACATCAGGGTGATCATGCAGGAACTCTCCCGAATCCAGAGCCATTTACTCGGGACGGGCGAGTACGCAACCGATCTTGGTTTTGTCACGATGTTTCTGTATATGATCAGAGAGAGGGAATATGTTCTCGGTCTGATCGAGGATATCACGGGCGCAAGGATTACACATGCCTTCCCGAGATTCGGAGGCGTGCGTGAGGACATCCCTGATGGATGGCGTGAGAAGGCGGTCGATGTCCTTGCAATGGTCAATGAGAAGTGTGAGATGTACAAGGAACTCTTCTCTGATGACAGCGTGTACAAGATGAGGACGGTTGGCATCGGCACACTCACAAAGGAGGATGTGATCAAAGTCGGACTTACAGGACCTGCGCTTCGGGCATCAGGCATCGATTATGATGTACGCAAGGTATACCCGACACTGACATATCCGGATATCGATTTCAAGGTACAGACCGCAAAGAACGGCGATATCTTTGACCGGGTAATGGTCCGGATAGGTGAGATTCAGGAGAGTTGCTGGATCATCGAACAGGCACTCGATCAGATGAAACCGGGGCCCTTGTTCCCTGAAGGGCTGCCATTCGGAAGACGCACCCCATCGATGAGAGTGCCTCCAGGCGAGGCTTATGTGCCTGTAGAGGATCCGAGAGGTGAGATGGCGATGTACATCAGAAGTGATGGTACGGATAAGCCATATCGTGTCAAGATACGGGGTCCTGCCTTTTCTCTGATGCAGGGGCTGCCTCCGATGCTTGAGAACGTGTACATCGCAGATGTCCCGGCGATCGCTGCATCGATGGACTCCTGTAACAGTGAGGCTGACAGATAGGAGGATAAAAGATGTTAGAACCGTTGATGGACTACCTGATAGGTGGTTTATACTATATACTTGGCAACGACACGGTCTGGGGTCCCTGGATTCGAGGAATCTGCGGGCTTATTGCGATGGGCATAATCCTCGTCTTTGCAATGTTTGCTGTATGGCTCGAGCGAAAGTACGCGGGTGATATTCAGTCCAGAATCGGACCGAACCGTGTCGGAGGCAGCCATGGTGAACTTCAGTTGATTGCCGATGCGATCAAGTTATTCACAAAGGAAGATCTGAAACCCGATAAGGTTGATACCCCGCTATGGGCTGGTGCTCCGATATTGATGTTCGGATCTGCACTATTGATGCTCGTTGCGATACCGTTCGGGGCATTCGTCTTCTACGGCAGGGATTACCCGCTTGCGGTCACGCAGTTTGACGTCAGCATCCTGTATCTCGAGGCGGTGTCAGCAATAGGCATCGTCGGGATATTCATGGCAGGATGGGGATCGAACAACAAGTTCTCTGTTATTGCGGCGTTCAGAAATATGGCACGGATGATCGGCTACGAGGTCCCGCTTGGACTTACAATCGTCAGCGTGGCAATCATGGCGCATTCGCTTAATATTGTTGATATTGTGAGTGCACAGAGCCATATCTGGTATGTCATCGTGGCTCCGCTCGGATTTGTGATCTTCATGGTATCACTGATCGCTGATCTGGGGCGTATTCCATTCGATCAGAACGAGGCAGAAGAGGAGCTGATCGCAGGTTGGGCTACTGAGTACAGCGGCATGAGATTCGGACTCGGATACTTCGCTGAGTACATCCACATGGTGCTCGGAGCGTGCATCACCGTGATACTGTTCTTTGGAGGCTGGAATCTGCCAGGCATACTTGTCAATCTCCACCCGATCTTCGGACTGCTGCCATTCGCATGGTTCGTGTTCAAGGTGGTGCTGGTGCTGATGTTCATTATCATGGTCAGATGGGCACTTCCAAGGATCAGGATCGATCAGGTCACAACGCTCGGATGGAAGGTTCTACTACCACTGGCACTGCTCAATCTTGCATGGACCTCTGTTATAGGGGTAATCTGGTGATGGTGATATCATGGTACTTGAGAACTTTGAGGAAGCGATAAAGAACACATTCAGACCGAATGTGACAAGATTGTGTCCGGAGATACCAACAGAGGTATCGGATCGATACAGAGGACTCCACAAACTCGATCGCGACAAATGCATCGGCTGCGGGATATGTGCCAGGACCTGTCCGACACGGGCGATTCGGATCGTCAGATATGGGCGGTGGTTCCCGATGATCGATTTTGGGCACTGCATGTTCTGCGGACTCTGTGTGGATCAATGTCCGAATGAGGCACTGACCATGACCAAGGAATATGTGGAAGTCATATCGCCTGACCGGTACGCGCTCATATACGGACCCGGGCAGCTGATGCGAGAGGAGGAATAGAAGAATGGAATCAAAGATGAAACCATTGGACTACATCGCAGAGATTATTGGATTTGGCTTGGTGATCTTGCTGCTAATCATCTCGATGATCTGAAGGTGATATAAATGACATTTGGAGAGAATTTTGAAATGCTTGTGTTCGCTGTGCTTGCGATCGTACTGCTGTTCACCGCAATCATGATGATTGCGTCAAAGGAGATCGTGCACAGTGCACTGTATCTGCTGGCATCATTCGCTGCAGTGGCTGTAATATATATTCTAACCCGGGCGGCATTCTTAGGCATCGTTCAGATCTTCGTGTACATCGGAGCTATCGGTGTTTTGATACTGTTCGCAGTGATGCTGACCACACGAGAGGTTGGAGGCTAGAATATGATTAGTAAAATATTAAATGCAGTCGTTGCACTGCTGTTTCTGGCGGTCGTCGGCATCTCGATTATCGGGACCGAATGGGTCACCACACCACTCACATTCGTGAAAGGTGACTCATCAGGCATCGTTCATGTCGGTGAACTGATATTCACTACGTATGTGCTACCATTCGAGGTGCTGTCACTGGTGCTTCTTGCTGCACTGATCGGTGGGATATATCTCGCTAAAAAGGAGGCACCGGCATGATCCCACTGACATATTATCTGCTGCTTGCCGGAGCTCTCTTTACAATCGGCGCTTACGGCATCATGACACTCAGTAACGGTATCAGACTGTTGATGTGTATCGAACTGATGTTAAACTCAGCAAACATGAACCTGATCGCATTCTCGACACATATCAATGATGCATCAGGACAGGTCTTCGCGCTGTTTTCGATTGCGCTTGCTGCAGCTGAGGCGGCAGTTGGCTTTGCGATCATACTGATGATCTATCGATGGCGGGCAGAGATCGACATCGAGAATATGAATCTGTTGAGGTGGTAACGATGGATCCGACACTTACTGCAATAACTACAATAGATTTCAGGATGTACGCACACTGGATCGTCTTGCTGCCGATGATCGGTTTTCTTCTTGAGCTTTTGATCGGACAATACACCTGGCGCAAGGGCGGGATGTTTGCGAACCTCTCGATCTTTGGATCGATGGTCATCTCGTACGGCTGTCTGTACAATGTGTACGTCCAGCATCTCGGATTCTGGGAGTACTCGTGGGACTGGTTCTATCCGGGAATCGTTGCAGGATTCACAGTGGACCCGCTGTCGCTTGCGATGCTCTGTATGGTATCGTTCATCTCGTTCCTGATCCACATCTACGCTATCGGATACATGGGGCATGACTGTGCCAAGCACGTATACTTCGCAGAGACTGCACTCTTCACAGGGAGCATGTTCGGGCTTGTGCTCGCAAACAACCTGCTGCAGCTCTTCATCTTCTGGGAGATGGTTGGGCTCTGCTCATATCTCCTGATCGGATTCTGGTGGCACAAGCCAGAGGCGGCAGCTGCTGGAAAGAAGGCATGGATGTCGTGCGCTGTCGGAGACTGTCTCTTCCTCTTAGGAATTGCAATCATGTATACGATCATGGCAAAACATGGCGTAACAACCGAAGTAATCTCGTTCAACCAGATCTTCCAGCATCTCGAAGTCCTCAGCTCTTCCGTGGTCTTCGGCATTCCCGCGCTCACGATCATCTGCATACTCTTCATGTGCGGTGTACTCGGTAAGAGTGCAGGCTTCCCGCTGCATGTCTGGATTCCTGATGCGATGGAAGGTCCGACCACTGTGTCCGCACTGATTCACGCTGCAACGATGGTCACTGCTGGTGTGTATCTGATCGCACGGGCATTTCCGATATTCCTTGCAGCGCCACACGCACTCGCAGTAGTGGGATTCTTCGGAGCATTCACTGCTCTGTATGCATCGACGCTAGGACTCGTGGTAAACGACTTAAAGAGGATATTTGCGTACTCAACGATCAGCCAGCTCGGTTACATGATAACCATTCTTGGCTGTGGTGCAGTAATCGGAGTTGCTGCGGTTGCTCTGGCACTCTTCCACCTTGTGGCACATGCATTCTTCAAAGCCCTCCTCTTCCTGACCTCTGGTTCGGTACTGCACGGAACCAGCAACACAAGAGACATCAAGGAGATGGGAGGACTCCTGAAGGGAATGCCATGGACAGGCTGGACGATGCTTGCCGGAGCGCTCGCACTGATCGCATTTCCGTTCACTGCAGGCTACTACAGCAAGGATCGAATCATTGAGGAGGCATACGTCTACGCAACCGGTCACGGTTCACTCGGATACCTACCATGGCTGTTCCTCGTACTCGGTGTAATCCTGACTGCAACCTACACGTTTCGGGCATGGTATCTTGCGATGACTGGAGAGCCAAGAAGCTATCTTGCAGTACATCCACACGAATGCGACTGGTGGATGAGAACTCCGCTCGTCATACTGGCAATATTTGCACTTGGGCTTGGACTCTTCACAAAAGGCGGAACGCTCTTCTGGCACTTCCTTGAAGAGACGTTCGTCACCGCAACGAATACTGTAAGCGGCATATATCCTGGAATTGATCTCCACGAGATTGCAACTCTTGGAGGAAACCACCTGCTTGAGCATGGACACGCTGCAGAGATATCACCGGCAGTGATATACCTGCCATTCTTCCTGATGGTTGCCGGACTTGCGATTGCTACAGGGGCATACTACAGAAACAGAGTCGATATGAGCAAGTACATCAAGAAGGAGAACCCGCTCTACCAGCTGTTGTGGAACAAGTACTACATGGATTATCTGTTCAAGGATATCCTTGCAGAGAAGATCATCATGACGGTCTTCACATTCTGGGACGTACTCGATAGATATGTGATCGACGGCGTGGTCAACCTGATGAGCTGGATTACAATAAGCACGGGACAGGTCAGCCGGAAGATCCAGACCGGTGTCGTGCAGAACTACGCGACAGCAGTGATCTTCGGAGTGAGTCTGCTGGTGATACTGGTCAAGCTACTGGGAGGTGTGTGATATGATCGGACCGATATCAGCAATTATGCTGACACTCGTAGTAGGAGCGATCATCACTCTACTTACGAACTCCACAGCACAGGCGAGAGCGGTTGCAATCGTATCATCGTTTATTGCGCTTGCAATCTCGATATGGATGTTTCTGACCTACGAACTTAATCCGGTAACACATCTGGCGTTTGAGGAAGGGTCCGCGAACAACTGGATATCCTCAATCGGCATCGGATACCACGTCGGTGTGGATGGCATCGGTCTACCGATGGTGCTGCTCGCAACGATCGTTTGCGCTCTGGGCACGGTTTATTCATGGTCGGAATCGAAGAGACCAAACCAGTTCTTTGCGCTCGTCTTACTGATGGATCTGACGCTGATCGGGGTATTCGTGTCTCTGGACTTCTTCATGTTCTATGTCTTCTGGGAACTGACGCTTCTGCCGATGTTCTTCTTGATTGGAGTCTGGGGTGGTCCGAGAAAGGACTACTCTGCGATTAAGTTCCTGATTTACACGCACATCGCAAGTGTCATTATGATGCTTGGCATCTTTGCGATGTACTACTACAATGGGATCAACACTGGCGTCTACACGTTCGATATGATGACGCTGCTTCACTCGTATCCGACCCTTCCAATCTCATCATTCTGGAAGAACTTCATCTTCGGTGCGTTGATGTTCGGGTTCATCGTGAAGATGCCATCCGTGCCGTTCCACACATGGCTTCCGGATGCTCATGTTGAGGCACCAACGGTCGGCAGTATCATCCTTGCCGGAGTTCTCCTGAAGATGGGTGGCTACGGACTATTTCGAGTGTTGCTGCCGATGATTCCGAATGCATCTCCATACTTCATCTATGCGCTTGCACTCTTCGGGCTGGTCAGCATCATATACAGTCCGTTTGCAGCGCTCGCACAGAAGGACATAAAGAAACTCGTGGCATTCTCGAGTATCGGGCACATGGGCTTCATATCGCTTGGCGTTGCCGCGAGTGTTGCTGCAGGACTGGAGGGTCCGAGAATACTCGCACACACCGGTGCGATGTTCCAGATGTTCTCGCACGGAATCATCACAGCGGTCTTATTCGGCTCATGCGGTGTGATCGAGCATCATACCCACACAAGAATTATCGACGATCTTGGTGGGCTGACCAAGAAGATGCCGAAGTTTGCGATCCTGATGGTCGCCGGATTCTTTGCTTCACTCGGATTGCCGCTATGCAGCGGATTTGTGGCAGAGTTCAGCATTCTTGGTGGAAGTTTCCAGACGCTGCCAATCTTTGTGGCTCTTGCAGCGGTGACCATACCATTCACAGCAGGATACCATCTGTGGGCTGTGCAGCGGACATTATGGGGTCCGTACAACGAGTATCTTGGAGATATCAAGGAGATCAAATGGTACGAGTTCGCAACACTTGCTATCTGGACGATCCTCTTCATCGTGCTCGGCATATACCCACAGCCGATCTTCAATATGATGCAGGATACTGCGACATACTTCATAACGAGTGGTAATATTCTGCCGATAGGAGGGATTCCGATATGACTGGCTATACACCCTTGCTTCCGGAAGGAATCCTGATCGGTGTTGCGGCACTGGTGATTCTGGTCGGATTATTCATCGAAAAGAAGAAGATTCTTGGGTATTTCACTCTGATCGGACTGCTCGCATCGCTTGGGCTAACGATAAGTTCGTGGAATATCACCACCGCCTACACTGGCGCACCGTTCTATGGTGCGATCGTGGTCGACCCATTCGCACAGATCTTCAATATGATGTTCCTCTTCGTGGGCATCCTCGTCTGCATCGCAGCACTGGATGCGTATGGAGATCACAAAAACCAGGATGAGTTCTATGCGTTGATGCTGCTCGCAATCGTCGGGATGATGACAGTCGCCCTCTCAAAGGATCTGGTGGCACTCTTCATCGGATTCGAGCTTGCAAGTATCTCGACTTATGCGATGGCTGGCTTTGATAAGCACGATCCAAAGTCGATTGAGGCAGCGATGAAGTACTTCCTGATCGGAGGGCTATCGTCATCGCTCATGGTCTTTGGTATGTCGTACCTGTACGGACTCACCGGCTCTACGAACATCGATACCATAGCAGCCGTATTTGCCGAAAACACCGCACTGATCGGAACGCCAGCGATCCTGCTTGCGATGGTCATGCTCATCGCAGGATTTGGGTTCAAGATGGCATTCGTGCCATTCCATATGTGGGCACCAGACACGTACGAAGGAGCACCATCAATCGTTTCATCGCTTCTTGCAGCAGGATCAAAGAAGATGGGATTCGCTGCGGCATTCCGCGTATTCATCATCGGTCTCATTGCAATGAAGCTCGACTGGTACATCGCATTCGTGATCCTCGCTGTTGTGACGATGACCGTTGGAAACGTGCTCGCGGTGGTACAGAAGAGCGTCAAGCGTATGCTCGCCTACTCATCGGTAGCACATGCAGGATACATCGCAATCGTGTTTGCAATCGTTGCATATCCTTATGCGTCTGCTGATGCTACAGGTCTCGCAGTCGCTGGCGGCATATTGCACGCATTCTCACATGCGATCGGAAAAGCTGGGGCATTCATCGCTGTCGGAGCGGTCACGTACATGCTCATGTCGAAGAATGCGGTCGATGGCGATCCGAACCACATCGATAACTACGACGGACTCGGAAGACGTGCTCCACTGACTGCGTTGCTGATGACGATCATGCTCCTGTCTCTTGCAGGCATCCCGCCGACGTTCGGGTTCACGAGTAAATGGTACCTGTTCCTCTCAGCGATCAAAGGAGGACTGCTCTGGCTTGCGGTAATCTGTGTCTTGAACTCGGCACTCTCGGTGTATTATTACGCCAAGGTGATCATGCGGATGTACTGGGGCGAGCCCAAGGGCGATGCATTCATTGAACCACCGATGTATCTCTTTGCAATGACGATCGCTGTGATTGCCCTGATTGCACTCTTCTTTGTGCCAGATGGTGTATACTACTGGGCAGATGCAGCAGCACATGCGCTACTGGGGGTGTGAACGATGCTGAGAGAAGCACTATACAGAAAGATGATCGATGCATGCCACACGAGAATTCAGTTCGAGACGATCTATGGTGACATGGATCTCGTCTACAACACGATCAAGCGAAGCTCGAAGTGGGCATCCCGGTTGAAGGCGATCGCAACAGCAGAGGAAGATATCGATATGGCGGATTGCACGCTTGCAACAAACGATCTCTTCCTCTCAACGATGGAAGGCAGAACCAGCATGAAAGAGTTCAAGGACCGGATATGGGAACTCGAACGGAGATATCCGGAAGTATTCAAGCGAGGCAGAATCGACAGCGGAACGCCGGAAGGCGCTGTAAAAGCGATCGTCTTCCGGGTCGAATACATGATCAACCGGTACGATGTCAGATATCCGAGCTTTGATATGCACAAGAGTAACGACAGGTGAGGTGATCAAAGATGGTAACACGAGGCTGGGATACAGAACACTGCATCGAGCATTTCATGCATGACAAGACCGAAAGCGGCGCAGCAAAGCTCTTCATCTGCCTGCAGGACAATCGAGAGACGATCGTCTGGGATGGCGATCTCGGGCGGCTCAGGAACATGGCAGAGGAATGGGACGACTCATGGGCTCCGCTGATGGAAGAGATGACTGAGCTCCTCGGGATCACGGACTGGGACTCGTACGTGCGGGTGAAGGCGAAGTATAATCTGACGCAGTACTGATGATATGGGCGCCTGAGCGCGCTCATATTTTGTTTCTTTTTTTTGTATTTGGATTTTTGTGGTAAGGTGCGGTTCCTACATTGAGGATAGGTGCGGGAGCAGCAATAGATATATATGTTTGTGGGGATGATAGAGATGCAAAGGGTATAGAGATTGAATATAGTGATTATCTGAAGGTAATGATAAATGTTAATTCAACAATACTCAGTTAATCAGCATCCGATCCAGACGTTGCTGACCTGGATCAAGTCGGACGCTATCGCAATTCCTGAAATCCAGCGTCCGTTTGTTTGGAATGCGACAAAAGTACGCGATCTCATAGATTTATTGTATAAGGGATACCCGATAGGTTATTTGATTACATGGCGCAATCCGACCGTTAAACTGAAAGACGGAACTTCATCGCAAGGTAAAAGGATCTTAATCGATGGTCAGCAGAGAGTGACTGCACTAATGGCTGCTTTGCTCGGAGAACGTGTGATTAACAAGGACTACAAAACAATACGAATAACTATTGCATTCCATCCGAAGGAACGCAAGTTTGAAGTGTCAAACCCCGCCATTCGTAAAGATAAGTCGTGGATAACAGATATTGTGAATGTCTTTTCTCCTGAGGTTAACGTCCTACAACTCGTTGACGAGTACTGCGAGAAAAACGAGGGAAGCAATCGAGATGAGATATTTAAAAGCATCAATTCGTTGTGTGGTATAGTAAATAATCATATTGGACTGATCGATCTCAACTCTGATCTGGATATTAAAACGGTCACGGAAATCTTTATCCGGATTAACTCGACAGGCGCTGTTCTCAACCAAGCTGATTTTGTCATGTCGAAAATCGCGGTCAATGAAAGATATGGTGGAAACGCGTTACGCAAGTGCATCGACTATTTCTGTCATCTTGCGATTGCACCCGAATTTTATCAGCAGCTTGCCGACGGGGATCGGGAGTTTGCTTCAACCGAATATTTCCGGAAGATGTCTTGGCTGAAGCACGAGAACGATGATCTATATGATCCCTCCTATGCGGATATGTTGCGGGTAGCTTTCACTTCAGAATTCAAACGTGGTCGGCTGGAAGATTTGGTGGCTTTGCTCTCCGGGCGAAATTTTGAAACTCAAGATTATGAAGAAGCTATTGCAGAGCAATCGTTCAAGATGCTTAAAAGGGGGATTTTAAATTTCATGAACGAAACAGACTTCAAGCGTTTTGTCATGATTTTACGCTCGGCGGGGTTCGTGGAATCCTCTATGATTCGCTCGCAAAATGCAATCAACTTTGCTTACATTGTTTATCTCGTATTGAGATCTCAATCTCCAAAGATAGATTCAAGCAAAATCGAATCACATGTCCGTAAGTGGTTTGTAATGTCCGTACTGACCGGGCGGTATTCAGGATCGCCAGAATCGACTTTTGATTACGACATAAAGCAGATTGATGAACTGGGATTTACAAGGTACATGGTGGATGTAGAAGCGGCGGAACTGTCCGATGCCTTTTGGAATGCCGGTCTGCCACAGCAAATGAATACATCAGTTGCAAGCAGCCCGTACTTCAAAGTATATCTCGCAGCACAGGTGCATGATAATGACAAAGGATTTTTATCGCATAAAATTACCGTTCGAGACCTCATTTCACTCAGAGGAGATGTTCACCACATTTTCCCCAAGAATTATCTCAAGAAATTCGACTTAAAACGTGGCAAATATAACCAGATTGCAAATTATGTGATGACGCAAAGCGATATAAATATCGCGATCGGTGATAAGTCGCCGTCAGAGTATTTCTCGGAACTACTGGGACAGTGTAACAATGGACCAGTAGCTTATGGGGCGATAACAGACTCAGAACAGTTGCGCGAAAATTTTGCCATGCACTGTATTCCTGTTGGGATGGAAGACAAGAACATCGATCACTATGACGAGTTTCTACAGGAACGCAGAAAACTGATGGCTGCAAAGATAAGGGATTACTATTGGCGGTTATAACCGGTGTGCACAACATCAAACCACCTACCACCCAAAGAGGACATTCATGCCCAAACCCCATGACAGGGTATCCGAAGAATTCTCCGAGTCACGAGAGACGAAAGAAGCGCTCATCGGTGTTCGGTTAAGGTACCACTAAACCATCACCATCGTTATGTACAATAACTACAATCATAGTTTTCTGAGGACGATGGTATGGACAACCACACTAAACAAACCGATCCGAGTGTTGAATATCTCGTGCAGATGTTTCCAGAGGAGTTCTTACGGAATCTCGCTCAGAAAACTGGATTTATCAAGCGAATACGCAAGATCGATCCGGTCATCTTCTTCTGGGTTCTAATACTTGGATTTGGGGTCGATTTTCTCAGATCTATCAGAGCACTTGAACGACGATATGAGACAGAAGCGAAC
>PIXW01000216.1 GCA_003601535.1 ANME-2 cluster archaeon | reverse complement strand
TTGTACGCACCTCGTTTATGCGTATATTCATTGCAATCTCTTGTTTGGTGTCATGCCTGCGCTGTGCGTCGTCTATGTTCTGCTCCTGTGCTCGAACCCTTCTTTCCAGGGCTTCTATGATCTTCTGATATCTCTGACTCATGGTTCTCTCCAGATGATGCTCCCGCCCAATGCTTCAACTATTTCCGTTACTTCTGCTATCATCCGGGCTGCCTGTAAATCTACCCGGTGCCTGAACCCCTGCCTTCTCAACCGCTCTACCGCTTTGTTAAGTGCGGATTCTGGTATTTGGGTGTTTATCGATGTTCCTGGGTTTTCCATGTTTACGACCTCTTTATGGTTTCACCCCTGCGATACGGTTTTAGCCGCTCACAGGGTTTATGAAAAAATAAAGAAATCAGAGAACGCCCTTAAATAGCCCCCTGATTTTTTCTGTTGGTATAACGATACCGGTTTCGCCTCTGCTGTATGTTCCTGCCATTGTTTGCCTCATTGGTCTACCGCATCCGTTTGATGTGGTTTATTCCAATTTTCCACTATTATTACATGGTACGTCCGGTTGTTAACGGTTATCATTCTACCCATGTTCAGATGTGGATATATACCCTGCAGATTGCTTATCGCAGCCGATAAAACTTTATCACGCCTCGCTCTCTGCTGATTTATCCACTCACATGTTTTATTCCAATGTTCTGATGTCATTGTTTGCCACACCGTCCAAAAGGTCACACGGATTCGGTGACCCCAAACGTAACCTCTTTTCTGCAGTCCATGCACATAACGCGGTTGTTATCCTGGTCATACCACCAGTCTATGGGTTTCGATGGTGCACAACCATCAAAATACCAGTTATACCCGGCATCATCTGATAACCACTCACCGCAGCCACAGTATGCCATTATGTCCGTCTGTGCCATACTGAAGTAGTCCGGGTGATTCAAACTGAATATCTGTGGCACAGTGTAGCCACCTCTCACGTCACACCCGCCATGTATCTGAAGGATAATATAGGGCTCACCGTCCACTTCAAATATACCATACTGCAGCACCTGTGAGATTATGTTATCATAGTTGTACGTATTCACGATACCACCGCACGCGTATCCGTCTATATCGACCTCGTCACGCTCTAAAAACTCTTCCATGTCCTGAAGGTACGACCTATTGCCTGATGTCTCAACGATATTCTTTAATATCGCATTTAACCGCTCGGATTCGTCTGTTATGTCCAGGAACAGGGTTAAGTATCGGTATACATCGTACGATATGGTAACCTCTCCATCTCTACCGTGACCATATACGGTAACATGGCACGCGTCCCGTTTATCCCATTCATCCATAGGGATATGTCGGTTGCGCTCCCATGCTCTACCGTACGCACCGCCCGAATCCAGGATATCGCACCCGGTGTTTTCTGTTAACATCCTGATTATCCGTGCTTTTACCGGATCAGTTTCTGTTATCTCTGGTTGTGGGTTCTTTCGTTCGCTCTGTGCGCATTCTGCATCAGATAGTACGCTTGCAATCCCTCTAACCAGTGCATCCGTGCAATCGGTTGTTTCGCCTGTGGTTGTTGGTTCTACTTCTGTATCCAATAATCCAGGCGAACCGTTCGATTTAAACCGCTCATCGACGTAAGCCATCGCCCGGCACCATTCGTTTATGTCCTGTTCTATGTCTACCATTTTTATGACCTCTTTACCCCCATAAGCCTGAACTTATGGGGTTTATAAAGAAAAAGAGGGCTGTTAACCCCTCTTTAATCACCATGCCTTAAAGGTATAATATCGATACCCAAATACATGAATATGCCTTTTGGTGTCATATACGGTATCGGGTAATCGTATATCTCTGCAGGCGTCTCATTCATCATCATGGTCACCATTCAACAGTTACCTTGATCTGTTCTGGTACGTTGCCGGTGATAGCCTTCTTTTGTAGGTATATCGACCCCATAATAGGGCTGTCGTCCTCTGCACCATATCGCATGGTGTTTTTGGTCTCTTTATTGCGGATAAATACCGCCTCTCTCTTATCGTTCTTTATCATGGTTTATTCCACCTCTTTATATATACGTATGCAGTTACGTATAAGTATAAGTATCGGCTTTATCCGATATAAAGGTATCGCTAGTTAAAAAATTTCACATAAAAAAATTTATAAAAGCATTCAAGATATAAAGCAACAAAAACTCAAAAATCGGTACAAAAGTGTGTGTAGTAAGCCCATACTTAACCAACTAAGTTCGTGTATGATACCCTATTTTTTGTTTGTATTCGTGAGCGTTTTTAAAATTTTTTTATAAATTTTTTAAATAAAAACGGAGAAGGCTTGTTTTTCCAAAAGGAGGCTTTAGGGGGCTTCTTTTAGCAAAAGGAGGCTTTAGAAGGCTTCTTTTTGGAAATAAGGCTTTAGAGCGCTTATTTCTGAGAATAGAGCACTATTATACCCCCTTTTTTAGGTTACCTAAAATCGCCAATATTGCGAGTTAGGTTACCCATTTAGGTAACCTAAACAGCAAAAACGCTATCTATAGGCTGGTTACCCACATCCATGCTGGTTACGCAGGTTACCCGCCTGGCAACCCAGATGTGCATATTTGACGGTGTGGGTTGAAACATGGTTACCTCAATATCTCCCCGAATCCGCCAGATGTGCTAATATGATAGAAGGATATTGATATTTTTATCTGCCTGCCAGTGAGCGATCGGTTCGATGCGTCTATCGGGGTGACTTCAGCACGATTTCCACGATGTGTCCATTAGAGCCCCCACATCGCACAAACTCGATTGCCTGTGTTGGCACATCAATTGCATCGAGAACTATCGCCTGTCCCCACAAAAACAGTTGACCCCTGGAGGGGCGATGCCGGAGATATACACTGTTGTGCCAACCGTCTCTCGGCATCGTACGTGTGTCCAAAGTGCAGATATCATCTGCACCACATTCTACATAAACCTATTCTCTCTCTCGTGCGGCTGCCTTAAGTTCTGCGAGTTCCTGCCGCAATGTCCTCAATTCTTCCATCACGTCAGCCCCCACCGGTTGTTCGAGTATCTGCACGTCTCTCTCGATCTCACCGTATCTTTTCGTGTATTCTTTCGGTAGGTATATCCGGTATTCCTTCGCGATCTTATAGGCTTCTTCAGGTCGCATCACCTCAACGTAATGCATCAGCGGCATCGATGCCGACTCCCAGCCCCCGAACTTAACGAGTGTCGGCAGCCCGACATCTCCCACCATCGCGTACACAACGCTAGCCCATGTGTGCCGGATCGACCACGAGAACTTCGGTAACCCTGCCCTGTTCTTGATAGCCCTCCCCTCGTCGCGGACAGCAGCGATGCTTGCAGGGATGATCCTGTCCCTGGGTCCCAGCCCCATCCGCTCACACCACTCCTTGATGTCGTTGTAGAGATTCATGTCGATGTATATTTCCGACGGAGGCATCTTCTTCTTGAGCTCTTCCTCGACTTCCGACTTGTGCTCTTCGACCGCCTCGATCGCGGGGATGACGCAGTACCTGTACCCGAACAGTGGGGAAACCTCCTCACGCCGGCACTCGATATCGCCACATCTGAATTCGAGAGCGTGTGAATACCGGAGCCCGGTCTGCAAGAGGAATCTCGCGAGGATGTTGTACTGTGTCTTCACATCATACGCGGTCATTCCCTTCGGGGCTCGGCTGATGCGGGAAATCGCATCAAAGATTCGGTGCAGCTCATCGAGGTTGTAGATCGGCGGGCGGCTCTTCACCCGGCTCTTCTTCATTTTGATGCCCTTGAACGGGTTGTATACCGTGTACCTCTCCTCCAGAAGCCACCGCCCAAATGCAGATAGTGTCGCGTTGATCTGTGTCTGGACTGATTTGCTGTCTGAAAGACTTCGGGAAAACCGTTCTCCATCCCCTCTGCGGATGCTATCCAGATCACGGAGATCTAGGACGTCCAACCCCTTCTGCTTGGCATACCACCTGAAAAACCGCGGCAGATACTTGTATATCCAATCCCTGAGACGCTTTGCGCTATACTCGTTGTACGCATAGTCGGAAAGGTACTCATCGACCACGATGCTCTCCAATTCCGGTGTAAGCGGCAGGGGATTATCATCAAGCCGTTTCATTAATTTATCGAGTGCAACCTCTTTCGGTATTCTATCAGCCATTCCTAGCCTCCAATTCAACAATGCGCTTCGTCACGATGTCGCTGATCTCGTCGATCTGCTCTGGCGTGAGCACACGAGAATTATGTATCTCTGCATCCGTGTCGACCAGGTCTTCGACAGATTCGAGAGCATTCACATAGTCCCGGACGGCATCGTAGTCCCAAAATGTGATGTCCTCTGGATACGACACAGACATATCATCGATCTTCTGCTCGATCTCTGCACGCATCGACGCGACGGTGATGCTCATAGTCAGTTGTTTTTGCGCTGATGACTATATGTGTTTCCCTGCAGGTCGGTTGGTTGCAGCGCTCTTTGCTCGTTGCATCGCTTATCACCCGAAACTCATTCCGCGATCGTACCTGTTGCCTAACATACCTCATCGTTGCATCGCTCATTGCTCCGCAACTTTGCTCTGCGGCGATGTCCTCCTGGCGTTCCTCCACGTACGTTGCATCGCTTATCGCTCGTTGCATCGCTTATCACCCGAAACTTGCTCTGCAGCCCTATGCTTCCAGCACGTTTCACATTCATTAGAGCTGTGTTGTGCCTTCTTTCGGGCGCCGCTGTTTCTCGTCGCGTTCTTATTGCGGTCCGGATATGCACACGGTGCAGGCGCCGGTTCGCCAGCGTTGCCAGTCTTGCCATTGGTTTTTCGTCTGATCCGGTTCCCCTGACCTCGCGTGATTGTCCGCCGGCGCCGCGTTTTTACCGCGGTCTTCTCTCCTCCACGCCCAGAGACATGATCCAACTATAGCCTGCTGCAACGCTTCTTTGGAGGCTGGCATCTGTGGATACACAGTATCCACGTAGGCGGTGCAACGCCGCCACTGGTACGAGGCATATAGCCACATACCATTACCACTATCATCACCATTGATTATATATAAAGGTTTCGGCGAAGGGTTCATATTGTGTCGTGATGATGATGGTGGCATGGCGAAGAAAACCAAAACGGCAACGAAGGCAGTGAAGTTCCAGCTACTACCAATCACAAAGGCGAAGAAAGACCGCCTACAGGTGGTTGCTGACAATTTCCGCGAAATATATGCAGTAGCGGCATACCGGCTCCCATCGCTGGAGAAGACATCGCAGTACGGATCTCGTAGGGCGCTGAACCGCCTGCGCATCGAACTCCATCCGATCACGATCGTCGCCGCACAGATCGCACAGGAGGCAATCGAATACGCGAGAGCCAACTATGAGACTATGCAGACCCAGAAAAGCAAGATACGAAAGACAATCGAACGCCTCGAATACGAAATCGGACGCATAGACGAGAAGATCGAAAAGCCCGGGAAGCGGGAGCGGGTCAGGAAAAAACTCGCTCGGAAAATACGGCGGAAGCGACGTGGGTTACGTACACCGTATCCTATCCTGACGCACAACATCATCCGCATCCACAACCAATCATGGTCTTTCGTGCACAAAAACGACAGGATATATGTCGTTTTGCCGGTGGAGAAAATAGGGACCCGATACCGGAAAATCTGGCTTCCGCTGAAGGAGAGCGAGCACTACCGGCACCTCATCTCCAACACAAACAAGTGGGGGGTAGGACAGCTCGACCTCGACACGGACACGTTCATCACATCGATCACGGTCAAGCGAGAGGATGTGCGATACGAACCAGAGACATTCATTGGTATAGATCTAGGACTCAACAACATCGCGACACTTGCTGTGGTGCAGGATGGCAAGGTGGTGGAGGTCAGGATGTGGAGCGGGAAGGAAGTGGAACATACCCGGCGGCGGTTCCGAGAGTATCGTCGCACGGTGTCGAAGATCGGGCGGGTTGATCTGCTGAACGCCAATAGGGGTCGGGAGCAGCGGTGGATGGCATACACCAATCATGTCGTATCAAAACAGATCGCGGAGATCGTGCTAGCGTACCCTAAACCACTGGTGGTCTTCGAGGAACTGTATAGGTTCGTGGATCGAGTACCATGGAACTTCTACCAGATTCGACAAATGATCGAATATAAGGTTGTGCCGGTACGGACATTGGGGATACACCCCGCCCGCACATCAGTGATATGCAACCGGTGCGGGGGTGACGATCCGGATAATCGACACGGTGTGCATTTCCACTGCACAAAATGTGGTTACCGTGTCCACGCGGACGTGAACGCTGCGATCAACATCGCCAAGAAAGGGGAGTGGGTGCTGCAACAGGCAAAGAAAAAGGAGTCAGCGAAAAACTTAAGTACCACCACAACACAATCACACAACGGTGATGTACCATGAAAAAACAGATCAGAGTAAGTAGAACAACGAGTTACTACCACGACGTTTTCAACAACATCGTCGAAATAACGCAACAGACGGGCGACTCCTTCAGTGAGGTCGTAAACGAATTGTGCCGCGATGGTATTGCGGCAAGGAGAGCAGCGCAGGAGGCGAAGAAGCAATGACCGACACACCTGCGAAGACAGTGGGTAACCATGTGGATGACGAGGTAACCAATGCAGGTAACCTTGTGGACGATGAGGTAACCAATGTAGGTAACCTTGTGGATGACGAGGTAACCACTGCAGGTAACCACACGAACAGCAGGGATAGAAAGAAACCAACTGGCACGAAAGCAACGAAAATCCGGGTAACCGATATCGATCGACTCATGGAGATCGCTGTCGACGGCGAGGAGAGTCCGGCATCTGTCCTGACCAGGGTGCTGGATGAGTACACCCAAATGCGAGACATGAGAGAGCAGATCGATGATCTCCGTGGCGAACTCGATGCGGTCCGACAGTCAGCAAGTGAGCGTGAGAGTAAGTTGTTGGCGATCATCGATACACTCAAACGTGAGCAGCAGTCGAAGAGTACAGCGGTCATACCAGGTGGAGAGAAGCTGGACACATCTGTCGTCAGAGATATTGTGCTGGACACCAGAGACATCTGTGGC
>PIXW01000215.1 GCA_003601535.1 ANME-2 cluster archaeon | reverse complement strand
GTGAAAATTCCGATCATTGATCCGCTTGGAATACTAAAAGAGCCCGCTGAGAACACACTCAAATCGCTGGGGGTAGACGTTGAGCTCAGCGATCCAATACGCGATCTTGTGCTCGATGTGATTGAAGGAGAGCAGGAGGAGGAAGAAGGTGAGAGCAAAACCGTTTATCCCAAGCCACCGTATGACTCCGGCATAGCCAAATCTTTTGCGGATGATGTGTGCTCATCGAGAACCGGGAAGCAGAAATGGTCTGCCCCCTGTAGAGATAACGTCTCACGGATCGTCGAGATGTGGCTCACGAACCCCGATTTCACAGATGAGCAATTCAACGAGATGCTCCCGAATGCAGCATCATCTATACCTCACAACGTCGATTATGCGGCACGTTATCGAGAGATGCTTGAGCATGAAGAATCCAGGGAAGCATATCTCAACTTCGGAAAACGAGCTATAACATTCAGTTGCAGCCGTTGCCAGGCGATTGCCGAGCAGGTTGCCGCCAAGTACGCTCCAGACAGTCCGAAGAAACAGCTCGAGTGTATGTACTACATTAAAATGTTTGATGAGAATGAGATCGGCGATGAAGGATACGAGACAGCGAAGAATTGGTTAGAGGAACATAACCTCAAAGATGCGCTGTATGAGGCGTATCTTACAGAATTGGGAGTCGCCGAATGACTCTGGTAACATTGACTGTTCCGGAAAACGAACGCATCTTGATGAAGCTATTGTATGACGAAGGTCTAACAGAAAAGCAAATCAGGGCAGGGATGAAGTACTACCGGAAGCTGCTCAGCAAGTTCACGAAATACCAGGAGCACCCAGAGAAGGCTGTCGGACCTATCATAAGAAACATCGAAGGAATGAAAGAGGCTCTAGCATGAGAAGACACAAAAAATCGATACGTTTCTCTGATGCAGAGCAAAGAATTATAGATAAGGTCAGGGAAGGGTTTAACCTACCGACCGATGGTGCGGCAGTCAGGTTCGTGCTGAATTTCTGGTGGAAGTCACTCGGATCGGATGCAGTCGACGTGAAGAAACTGGGAAAATTGTTGAGAGAAGATCAGAGCAACAGGAGTGATAAAGATGGATCCACGTAACCTACCAAGAGTTAAGATACCGGATGACCTAACTATCGATGAGATAAAATGCATCGACACAGACGAGCTGTTAGTCATGTCGAGGAGGATGCGGAGGGCTGTTATCGATGATGATAGATGATCCAGAGGTGCGTGTCAAAGTGGCGAAGAACGCCGCAAGGAAAAGCGGACCGGGTCACTGGGAAGTCATCTGCAAAGACCTTGAACCAGCTGACGAAAAGAAGTGCCGCCACGCACTGGTTCTCCTCGCGAGGGTTGACAACGAAGACCTCGATCAGGCGATAAAAGAGATAAAGGAACGCCTCGGTAAAAACAGCACACGGTTCATCAGACGATATAACAAGGCTTATCGCAAGGTCGAAGAAGAACTGAAAAAACAGTCCGGATCAAAAAAAACGGAGAAAGAAGAAGAACCGACTGATTTCACGGTTGAGGAAATAGAGAAAATCGAATCTCTCAAAAAGGAACTACTGGAGAACCCAACCGTAGCCGCGTATGATAAATATGTGGAGATGATAGAGCCATGGGGAGTGGTGAAAGCGCAGGTCGCAACCGAGAAAATCGGACGGGACGCGAGGGTCGAACTCGCAAGACTTAAGGGAGTTAAAGAAGAGCGCATAAGACGTCTTGCAGAGGAACGAAGAGGCATCACCGAGAAAATACCGAGAAGCGAGATCGAAGAATTGCGAAAACCCGGTCCCGACATGTGGGACATTGACATTGAAATATTCTATCCAATAGCACTTGGTGTCGTCACCGGTAGGATAGCCGCTATCGGTGAAGCAATCGAGACTTTTGGATGGGTATTTGATGGTCGGGCGCTGCCTGAACTCACTGCCATTGCGACACTGCTCATGGTTGATAAATACGAGGGCAACCTAACGAAACTGATGTCGTTCTACTCTGCGGTTGTAGTGAGACTGAGCAAGCTTCATGCAAGCAACGTGACACGCGTCGCTGCTGAAGCTGCCCGTAAGAAGATGGAAAACATTTTGGGAATCGAAGATTTGGCTGGTGATATAATGAAAGAGATATCTAAAGCTGTGATAGAGGAGGGTGCCTGATGTCGATTGGTGTAAACACGTTGACCGAGGCACTGATCGAGCTTGGTGCATGTGATGGTCTTGACAAGTCAAAGTGCGCAAAAGCGACGATGAAGATGATCTCTCTGGGCGAGAAAGGAAAACCCTTCGCCAGGAGGATAATGGGGGAAGATTTCGAGAAGTTTAGAACGCAGTGGAGACGCGCTTTCGAGAAGTTCGAGAAATCAGGGAATGAATCCCCTGTTGAAGAAAAGACGACGACCCATGATCTGTGGGAAGACATCAGTGCAGAGATCGAGTAACTGCCGCGCGGGACGGCGGACAAAAGCAGACAAAAGCAGACAAAGGCGCACACATCTTTATATACCCCCAAGACAGATTGTAGTCCGTAACAACTCAAAAGGAGGATAAAAAGAATGGCAACACAAGCAAGTGCGAAGAAGATATACTCAGCGAAGGTCTGCAAGGGTTACCTTGGTATCTCTGAGAAAGGTTGCAACGCTGCGTTCGATCGTCTGGTCGAAAACATGAAGGCAGGCTACGAGGCTCTCGCACCCTGATAAGGGCAGGTTACGAGGCTCCCACGTAACGCCACAGGAATGATCACATGGCATCAACAATCACCGCCAAGAAACTCTACGCGGCAAAGGTCTGCAAGAGTTACCTCGGTATTGGTGTATCGGGTTGTGAGCGAGCCTTCGATGATTGCCTTGCTAATATGAGGCGAGGATACGAAGCTCTCAAGAGAGAGTAATACAGTAAAAGGAGGATAAAAAGAATGGCAACGCAAGCAAGTGCGAAGAAGCTATACTCAGCGAAGGTCTGCAAGGGTTACCTTGGTATCCCTGAGGAAGGTTGCAACGCAGCGTTCGACCGTCTTGTCGCCAACATGAAGGCAGGATACGAGGCTCTCGCACCCGCCTGATAAGGGCAGGCTACGAGGCTCTCGCCCCATCCGCGTGATCCAGGTGGTGCACAATGCACCCCCTCCGATCATCTCTTTTTCTTTTTTTGTACAGCATCCTTTTGGTGGACTTCCAACCGAAGAGGTTAAGTTGGACTACGTCACTAATAATTCATTAATATGGCAGACATAGAAGACGTAATCAGTGCATTCCCTGAAGACTATGAGACAGAGTCATCATCGCCCACCAACCCAGAACGAGAGACCCATAACAAGTGCTGGCTCGCCATGAAAGCGGCGTGGGACACTCTCGCCGAGTATTGCGGTGGTCCTGGTGTACCGGTCAACATAGAAGGCATGACCGTCTCTGCTCCACCAGAAGTGATTAAGATTGCGCATTCAAATCCGGAACTCACCCGTGAAGAGCGTATCGCAGCAATCGCTGAAAGTGAGTGGGGTAGAAACACTGCGGCAGGTATGTGTGAGAAACTGTTCGGCGCGGAACCCGGGACATCTGAACACGAGCGGTGTGTCGAGTCCACAGCGAAGCGCCTTGCGAAAGGTCTGATCGATTAAGGTCAACCACCCCTTCCTTCCCGACAGGTCGAGGAAGAGGCTTGAGTGAGCCCCTGGCTGATCAGGAGGCATAGAAACATGACACAAGCAGAAGCAGACCACAAATCGAGCAACGGAAGAATCTTTCACTCGATGAAAGCGGTTGAAGAGCACTACTTCCCAAACGATGTGAAGAAGCACCCGATTATCTATCGCCGGCGTGTCACGGAAGAAGAAGCACGAGCGATGGATGAGTGGTTAGGCATAACACGTTTCGTCGCAGGCACTACACGCGCAATCCCTCCCCGCTCTTGCGGACGGGGTCCCACTACGCAAGTGAGATGAATCATGCCGGTGTATACCCGAAAGCAATTAGCGGATCGCCTCCGTACTTACACCCGCCGGCTTGGACGTGCGCCGAGAACAACTGATCTCATCAAACTTGGTGGACCCGGTAGAAACACATTCGTTAGAGTATTCGGTGTTAAATCATGGAAGGATGTGATTAAAGCCGTCGGGCTTGAAGAGTTTGTTGCGCCGACGAAGAAGCCATGGAGCGAGTTTGAACATCGCCCGGTCACACGCGAAGATGTTATCGAAGCATATAGACACATCATCACAACAGAGGGGCTGCTCCCCACTCAAGAAGAAAATGTGATTCTGTATAAGCACCGCACCAAACTCTTCCCAAGTGAGAGAGCTGTTGTTGAGGCTGCTGGATTCGATTACGATTTCCTGCGCAGAATTACGGATCATGTGATCCGAGCACGTATGGGCAGGAAACCAAAGATTGGTTACTATGAGGCGGTGATATCCGAATACCCATGGCTGGCGAAATACAGCAAGGAGTTCATCGAGTCATACATGGGATCGCGCCCTCCGGATGAGGAGAGCATGATTGAGGAGGAGGAGAAGATGATTGATAAGGAGGATAACACGACCGAAGAAGAGAGCATGATTGAGGAGAAGATAATCTGGAGGTTGTGGCAGAATTATTATAAAGAAAACCTGTACCGTCCTCCTGAAGTGGGGGAACCTCATGAAACCGCGATTGCGCAAGCAATAATGATCTCCAAATCTCCATGCGAGGCTCTCAATAGGATAGAAAAATTACATGAGAGGTTCCCATCATCAATTGGGGCAAATCTGGTTGAAGAATTCAAGCGGTTATGGTTCAGGACACGGACAGACGTTCTGAAAAAACACCAACGTCTGGAACATCCGGGATATATCCAGATCGAAAGACCGAGAAAGTCCGGGTAACAGTACCAGCACTTCAGATACGATC
>PIXW01000214.1 GCA_003601535.1 ANME-2 cluster archaeon | reverse complement strand
GTTCGGTCGGGAGATTTAACCCTGGATCGAAGTTCAGGAACGCATCCCGAACCTCATCAGGAGACGGATCATCAGCCATCCGTATCCATACTGCCTCGGTATGTCCATCCAGAACTGGCACACGGTGGCAGCTTGCACTCACATCGAACTCCGCATCGAGAACAGAGCTGCCATCGAATCTCCCGAGCAGCTTCTGCGCCTCTTTTTCGACCTTCTCTTCTTCTCCGCCGATATACGGAACAACGTTATCGAGAATAGCCATCGATGCTACCCCGTTATATCCTGCGCCTGAAACCGCCTGCATCGTTGCAACCTTGACATCCTCGATTCCGAACTGCACGAGCGGCTTCAGTGTTAAAGCGAGCATGATCACCGAGCAGTTCGGATTGGTCACGATTGCGCCGTCCCATCCCCGCAAATCCCGCTGGACATCGATCAATCCAAGATGATCTGAATTGACCTCAGGGATGATCAGCGGCACATCCGGCTCCTGCCTGAATGCTGATGCATTGCTCGCAACCATGAGACCAGCCTGAGCGAATGCGGGCTCGACGTCACGCGCAACATCAGCGGGCAGCGCAGAGAAGACGAGATCCGCTTCAACCTCTTCCGGCTTCATGGAGACCACGACCTCTTCTCCGATCTCGTCGGGGAGCTGGGATGAAAGCCTCCAGTTTGCAGCGCGCGAGTATGGTCTGCCAGCGCTCCTCTCTGATGCTGCAAGCGATGTCAGTTCAAACCATGGATGATCCGCAAGCGCCTCTACAAAGCGCTGACCGACAGCGCCTGTTGCTCCGAGTATGCCAACCCGTATCGTTTCCATAATATTCTCCAATAAATAAAAATTAATAAAAAATAAAAAGTGATGGATGAGTTTTAGTCTTCCATCACGATCGCTTCGTTTGGACAGGCGTCCACGCAGGTGCCGCACTCTGTGCATTCATCCTGATCGATTACCGCAATGTCGTTCTCGTTCAGGGAGATTGCCTCTGCCGGACATTCGTCCACACAGGTTCCGCAGCCTGTGCATTCCTCTTCAATTACTCGTACTGGCATGTCTTTATCTCCTAATGATTTTTGCTTCTACAATCACCTGAGGCGAATGTATTGTGCGACTTCGTTATCAGAGATCGATGTAACATATACTTTTCGTTTTTGGATGTTCTAAACCTGCTCGAAATCAATATCGATCACAGAAAGCTCTCTTCTCTCTCCATTGACATCATAGCATCTCCAGCTATCCTCAGTATACGGAAAACCAACGATGATATGGCAGTTACCTGTCCGCACAAACATGGCTAGATCATGCATCGAGGGTCTGGCGTTCGGTGTCGGGTGGCTGTGCACCGAGCCTGCAATCGAGATCATCGGCAGCATAAAGAGACGCATGACCGCGCTCACCTCTGAAGATGTGGTGCCAGGCAGAACGAGTACCTCGGTTATGATTCCATTCTCAGCACGTAACAGTCCTGCAAACTCATTCGGCGCGGTGGATTTGCTCACCTCGAGTATGAATGTAAGAGTGTCGTGTGCAATCCCCTTGATCGGTTTTGCTGACATGTACACGGACCCGCCGGGATTCGAACCCGGGACATCCGGCTTAGAAGGCCGGCGCTATATCCTGGCTAAGCCACGGGCCCTTGACCTGGATACGTATGTGAATTAAGTACCGGCATTAATAAAACCTGTCACTTTCACCCTGCGCTTCTGGCACAGATTTATGTCCGTGTATGATGACCTCTGTTCATGCTCTACACCGTGCACGAACTGACGCAGTACATCAAACAGAGAATCGAGGACGATCCATCGCTGTGCAATATCACTGTTCGTGGCGAGATCTCCAATTTTACACACCACACATCAGGGCACATGTATTTTACGCTGAAGGATGCGCATAGCCAGTTGAACTGTGTCATGTTTCGTGGTGCGAACATGAATCTGAAATTTATGCCTGAGAGCGGGCTTAAGGTGGTGTGCAGTGGTGATATCGCGGTATACGAGAAGAGAGGCGTATACCAGCTGCAGGTCCGGGGTATGCAGCCGGATGGCATCGGTGCGCTGTATCAGGCGTTTGAGCAACTGAAAAAGCGATTGAGTGAACGTGGATTCTTTGATGATGCTCATAAGAAGTCGATACCCGTATTTCCGGAAACGATCGGGGTCGTCACATCACGCACAGGAGCAGTGCTCCATGATATCCTGAACGTCATCAAACGGCGGTTTCCTGCAGTGAGAATCATAATTGCGCCGACACGGGTGCAGGGCGAAGATGCAGCTAGAGAGATTGCTCATGCGATCAGGCAGATGAACCGGTTATCGATAACAGATCCGGTCGATGTGCTGATCGTCGGCAGAGGCGGCGGCTCGATCGAGGAACTCTGGGCATTCAATGAGCTTGAGGTCGCTGAAGCGGTCTTTGAGTCTGAAATTCCGGTTATATCAGCGGTAGGGCACGAGACCGATGTCACGATCTGCGATTTCGTTGCTGATCTGCGTGCGCCGACACCATCAGCAGCAGCTGAGATCGCAGTGCCTGATCAAGAGCAACTGGAGCAGCAGATTGCAGGACTACACACCAGACTGGTTTATATGATTAGAAGGGTCATCGATGTGCGGAGGGAACTGGTGATGCATCTGGAGCATGGCGTGGTGCATCCGAGAGACCGGATCAATCAGTTCCGGCAGTACACCGACGAACTGGTCAGACAGATGCATACAACGGTCACGCACCGGCTGGAACTGCACAGGAAGGATCTGTCCATGCTCGGAGCAACGCTCCATGCACTGAGTCCGCTCAATCATCTACAGCGTGGCTACAGCATCGTTCGCAGTGTTCCGGATCGATCGGTCGTGAATACCATTTCAAGCGTATCAGCTGGAAGCGATGTGCAGATACTGGTCACCGATGGCGAGATCGGGTGTCAGGTACGTGAAATAAAGGAAGGGTGGAATCATGAGTAAGAACGAGGATATTGCATTCGAGGATGCGCTCAAGCAACTGGAAGATATCGTGCGTGAACTGGAGGAATCCGGATTAACGCTCGATGATGCTCTCAAGAAATTCGAGACCGGGGTTAAACTCTCGAGACTCTGCCACAAGAGACTGGATGATGCGGATATGCGGATCGAGCAACTGATCGAAGGCGATGAAGGAGTGCGTACCGAGCGCGTGGAGATCGAGTGAATTCGCCTGAATGGGTCAACTGTTTCAGTTCATCAACACTCATGTTTGGTGTGCTGTTCCTGACGAATTCGTTCTGGTAGATGTTATTGAAATATTCCAGACACATCTTAGAGAGAGAAGACGAAACATAGCCAATCGGAGTTGGGCTGGTAGTAATAGGGAATGCGGAGGACCTGGACAGTTCTGTTGCCGTCTGTTAGTATTTGCCGTCTCAATGTGGTTCAGCTGCTTTGGGTCTCGCCGGGCATGGTTGCTGTGGGTGATTGTTCGTGGAACGGATATTCATCGCTGATTCTGTCATACATTTTACTGATTGGTATCTTGTGGTGTGGGTGTGGTTTCATTCCAGGTGTTTGCTCCTGGAGTTCCCAGCGGAGTTCGGATATCGCTTCGATGAGCGGTCCGTTCTTCAGTGGGGTTCTGGGCATTTTGGGGACCTCGGGGTTTTATGATAGTGTCGGTTTGTGCAATGGGCGGCGGTGTTTGCGAAGGTGGCGCGAATTTTGCTCACCGGCTCACCGTCCCGATCATATCTGAAGTCAACCGATCGCCAAAGGTGTTTATCCAAGCTGTTATATGAGATGTATCTTTCATTTTATCGCTTAAATGGAGGTATATCGACAGGTAAACCGACTCTCATAAAAAATCTTGCGAAAGCCTGGGACAAGTGCTCTCTGTAAGGCGGTAATAAGCGCAATCGTTCGCCTCTTCTTTCCGCTAAATCTATGAGAAAATCGAAAGGCACACTGTAAACACTGCGAAAATCAACCACCAGATAATCTGTTTCAAACCCTCCTATTTCACATTTATTCAGTAAATGGTATCCTGTTGTATTTCCTCGTCTCAGTGCTTCTTTTCCCTTCTTACTTTTGAAAAAGTCACTTCTATTCTCAAATTCGCTCAAATGCCAGATTGGACAGACGAGAACAAGATCGAGTTTTCTCTGCACGAGATCGCATGTCTGGCTCATAACGACAACGTCATATTCGATGACCTCTGCAGATACGATGCCCAATTCGATGGTATGGGACGGAACCACGATAGGGCACAGGTCAATGATATCGCCCTGCCAAACTTCTTCACCGCTCGCTATCTCATACCATGGATACTTATCCATGCATTCCTCCTATAACTCAATCAGGCTCTACAATTCTGGGCACTGCCTTTCTGATATCATTTATATGAAGGTCTATTGTATACTTCTTTTTAGGAGGAATACGCACCATCACATCATACTCCAGTATGTCTTCGGGAATCGTTTCTTCAAACGTTTTTTCTACCGATGAGGTTTCGCTTTTTATATCCAGAGAAGGCTGAACAGAAGAGGAGTCGATTTCCAGTAATGGCGATAGGTTTTGATGATGGAATATATTTTCTGGTGGCATCTGTCTCAACCAGCTGAATATCAGGCTATCCAACATTTCGCTTCCATCCATCCTTTCTGTGGAACTTGCAGAAGGTAGGTATTGAACCGGATAATCGTGGCATGTAACTTCTTCTGATGCTGGTGGATACATCATTCAAACCTCCTCAGCAATTCTCCTTCGATCATCTTGAAGAACCAATCGTCTGTCAGATCGTGAGCTTCATTTACCCATGAAGTGATCTTCTTTTTCGTATTTAGATCGGCATCTTCTCCAGATTGAACCATTGTTTCCCATACCAAACCATCCACATCCTTTCTTTTTCCTCGAACAAACCTCAGGTGAGCTATTCCATGGGGTTTTGCGGAGGGGAATGAGAATCTCAGGTCAAAGTCCAGAGGCGAGTTGCTAACACCGGTCTCTTCGAATAGTTGTTGATGTATCTCTATATTCATTTTCATCTTTTCTTTCAGAAAGTTGAATATGTTACCTTCTTCATGATCAACAGCGTCGATGTACCGTAATAATAACCGGTTGGTCTTTAAATTGTTTTCTGCATCCGGGTACGACTCAAAGAGAGTATCCAGAAGATGGGATATTCTCTTGTTGAAATCTTCCCATACATACCCTTCGGTATCATTCAGAGTGATGATTCCGGGTCCTATCTGGATGAGGGGCCATTCGTCTCTACCTTTCCTGAATCGGTGCTGGACAACATATCCTGCGATCTCATCCGGCATGGTTGCGGTGGGCAATTGTTCATGGAAGGGGTATTCATCGCTGATTCTGTCATACATTCTGCCGATCAGTATCTTGTAGTGGGGGTCCAGTCTCATTCCGGGTGTTTGCTCATGGAGTTCCCAGCGGAGTTCGAATATTGCTTCGATGAGCGGTTTGTTCTTCAGTGGGGTTCTGGGCATTTCTATAGCCTCCGTGTATTTTTCTAATGGCGTCGTTTCATATAACTGGCAGCGGGGTTTGCGAAAGGTC
>PIXW01000213.1 GCA_003601535.1 ANME-2 cluster archaeon | reverse complement strand
GAGAAAAACCATAGTGCTCTTTCAGTTTTGCCAATCGATCCATACCGCACATCTGACCATACAGATGAACACAGATGACTGCCTTTGTCCTACTCGTGATCTTCTGTTCGAGATCATCCATATCCATCAGATAATCTTCTCCGATGTCTACGAAAACCGGTATCGCGCCAGCCAGGAGAATTGGAGTCGCTGATGCGATGAACGAATGCGATGGAACAAGAACCTCATCGCCATCTCCGACCCCGAGCGCGCGTAATGCGAGATAGATTGCAGCCGTTCCGCTGCTGGTTGCGACACCATATCCAGAACCACAATACCCTGCAAACTCGTTCTCGAACTCCCTAACTCGTGGTCCCTTGATGAATCTACCGCTGTCGAGCACCTCAAGCACTGCGTTCTTCATATCGTCTGTTACTACCGGTTTTGACAAAGGAATCATACTGCTACCTCTGTTCCTTCTTCTGCTGATTGTAATGCAAGTTCACATAATTTAACTGCATAATAGCCCTGCATCCCATCATTGACTGGCTTTTTATGGTGTTCGCAGCAATCAATGAAATGATTCAACTCCTCTCGAAGCGGTTCTCTCTGATCGACATCGATACTTGTACTGCCACCATCTATCGTTTTATCAGGATGAATTTCAATCATATACTTTGTTATCTTCTGGTTCAATAGATCGACATAAACCTTCTCCTTCGAACCAATGACCCACACATCTCTTCTTTTCAACGGATGCAGCCAGCTAACCTCAATCGATGCGACAAAACCTCCGTAATCCAGCAATATCATCGCACAATCCTCCCTTTCGTCAGAAATGTAGTTTACTCTCTTGCAAAATATTTTTTCTGGCGTTGCGTCCAGGATGAAATTCAATGTATCAAATAGGTGTATCGCAAAGTTGAATACTGTTCCGCTATCCTTCCTCGGCGGTTTATTCGAATGAATATATCTCATAGTTATGTAATTCACATCGCCAAGTTCGGGCAGGATCTCTCTCAATTTCAACACTGCCGGATTGAACCGAAACAGGTGTCCAACCGCCAGAATGAGGTGTTTTTCTGCGGCTATATCAACGAGTTCCTTTGCCTCATCGGAGTGCAATGTTATCGGCTTTTCGACAAGCACATGCTTTCCGGAAAGTAGACAATCCTTAACGATTTTATAGTGCGTGTCCGTTGGTGTTGCAATACTGACCGCATCAACATTCGGGATCAAATCGGTATAATTTTTTTCATGAACAATACCGTAATTTTTTGCCAGTTCCGCAGTTTCCTGCACGGTATCTGCAATCCCAACCAGTTCACAATCCAACTCTGAAAACACCCGGATATGGTTCTGCCCCCATTTTCCGGCACCGATTACGCCAATCTTAATCATGGTCGCCACCTACGATCTCTTCTATAAATTCCATGTATTTCTCTGCGACCTCCCCCCATGTATAGATTTTCATTTTTTTCACATTGGTAACAAGTTGCGCCCTCAGCACCTTATCCTCAATCAACTCCCTTAAACCTTCTGCAAGATCGCCGGTAATATATGCAGTCTCTCTGTGCGTCAGCACATAATTTACACGCCCCCTCAAACCCAATATCACATTACCTGCTCTTATATATTCAAACATCTTCAGCGTACAGTCATCGTCAGCAGTCAGTACAAGAATGTCTGCTGCTTTCAGATAGCACGGCAGTTCTGTGTACTTCACCATGCCCATGAAATGCACATTATCAGGCGCAGTTTTCCTGAGTTCCTCATTTGTTCTGCCGAATAGATATAAATCGCAATCAATATCTTTGACTGCATCAATCAATCGATCTACACGTTTCCTTCTCGATTGTTCTCCGCTGTATAATATTTTAACGTTCCCCTCAAGTTCTGCCGGTTCCACTTCATCAAAATCTGGATTAACTCCATGTGGCACATAGAAAACCGGTTTATCCCATAGCTCACACCGTTCTTTCTTAAATACACTTGGTGTGGTTATATAATCTGCATTCTCCACAGTAAAATACTCGTATAGCGCCATCTTCGTTATCCCATGCTCTTTCCCATTGATGTCAACGTTATCATCTGTCCAGTCGTGTACATGCGGCGCACGGATCAACCGCATTTTTTTCATCAAAGAGGGCATGAACGCAATCGGTCCAACTGATATCAGAACATCAGGCTTGAACTTCAGGTACCGGAGATAAAAGTACTTCCAGTCCTGCTTAAATACGTGATCAACTTCGTGCCCGAACTCCTCAAAGTACAGCGGCAGCCAGTGCCATCGCATTTTTATAGTGTCCGGGTTTTTTTCTCGATTATGACTGATTATCTGGATACGCATCATTTCCACCTTTTTTAGATATCTTCTGAATCACCTTCACCCACCTCCACCACAGCGGACGCGTCGTTTTTAGCAGAAGACCCGCACTATCGCGTGTTTTTCTGAAATACTCACTATTATATTCATCTAATCGCATCAACGACCTCCAGATATCTATCCACGATGCATCTCCAATTAAATTCGCTCTCCATCCTTTTTCTTGCATCCTGCCCGAACTCCCAACACAGTCCCGGATCGCTCAGCATTATTATCCGCTCTGCCAGCTCACCCGAATCCATAGACTCAATGAGAAACCCAGCCCCCCATCCTTCATCGTATCCCGCATCCCCCCGACCCTCGTCCCCACAACCGGCTTCCCGCACGCCATCGCCTCCAGCACCGCAATCCCGTAAGGCTCAACGATGCTTGGCTGCGCGTACACATCGCATTCTGCATACAGTGCTGGTATCTCATGATGTCTGACTTTCTTTAATAACGCAGAATGAAACATTGTAGCATTCTTCATATTGCCATACCTCATCAAGCGTTTTTGATACGGTTCTTTAATACACTATACAGCGATAACGCCTTTTGAACTTTCCCGCACATCAGTCACCCCTTCTATCTCTCTTATTTTGTCTGCATCCTTCGTTTTGGTATCAAGTCCAACAACATTTATTAATTCCGAAATATACAATACTTTACCAAATCTCCTCAATTCATTTACCACACTCTTATCCCTGACGCGTACTATTAATCGCATCGTATCACCTCCTGTGCTTTATCCGTTCTTATCATCCCATGACCTTGAACCCACCCCGGAAATCCCTTATCCTCAGCAGTGCCAAAAATAGCATCAATGACGTTCCTCCTATCGGAACCATCCATAGATAATAGCAGTGCTACAGATGCAGAAACAAACGGCGTGGCGATAGATGTGCCCTCTAATTTGAAATCCCCATATTTAATACAACCAGGGGCAATAATATCGGGCTTTAAATGACCAGGCGACCCCCTGCTGCTGTAGTTTGAAACTGTCCCGTCCTTCTCCATAGACCCAACAGCTATGCAAGATTTAGAATTTGCAGGGCATGATACGCTGTCTTCTTCAGGTCCGTTATTTCCCGCAGCCGCAACAATTATGGCTCTTTCGGCGGCGATATTTACCAATTCACACAATGGACATGAACCATCACACGTTCTTGGGATACCTAAACTGAGGTTAATTATATCTACATCTGAATTTACGCACCACTCAATAGCCCTCATAATGTCTATCTCATCCGCTTCCCCGGTTCGGTCAACTACCTTCGCGTTTACGAATGAAATATTTGGTGCTGCAACCTTGAGAATCCTCGTCATGATTGTTCCATGACCAATTGGATCATACATCCCTTCTTCAGTAAAATCCCGTTCCAAAACTATTGAACCACTGACCAACGGATCTGACATATCAACCCCAGAATCGACGACTCCAACCCATACACCATCTCCATAAAATCCACTATTATGTACATCTAAAATACCGATTGTATTCAGTGCTTCATTGAGCATGAGTTTCGCTTTGCCCGATTCATGTACTCTTCTTACGCCTTTTAACTCTTTAATACGCTCGATATTCTCAGTTTCAAGTGCTATGGTATTCTTAATTAATGAAAAGATGTGTATGATTCTGCTGTTCTTTTTCAGGTTCATCAACATCTCTGCTGATAATTCATCAACTCCAACCACGTATCTCATGTCATTCCCTCCTTTTACTACTCGATATATTTTTTAATCGCTTTTCTACTATATACGACCCAACGAATCCCGCGCCAGCATCGCATCCTCGCTTGTGGTAACACCTGCATATATTGTTACGCCAGACCACATATATATTATCTCTGATCATCGCCTCTCTCGATTGAGTTTGTGTCCATAGAACTATCGTGCGTGACTATCCTCTGATTATCCGCACCCACCTCCACCACATCGGGCGCATCGTTTTCAGCAGAAGACCCACATTGTCGCGCGTCTCTTTGAAATATCCTTCGTCATATTCATCCGATTGCATCAATGACCTCCAGATATTCATCCGCAATACATCTCCAATCGAATTTGTCCTCCATCCTTTTCCTTGCAGCCTGCCCAAACTCTCCACGCAGTCCCGGATCGCTCAGCATTATGATCCGCTCTGCCAAGCCCCTCGAATCCATAGACTCCACGAGAAACCCGGTCTCCCCATCCTCTACCGTATCCAGCATCCCCCCGACCCTCGTCCCTACAACCGGCTTCCCGCACGCCATCGCCTCCAGCACCGCAATACCGTAAGGCTCAACGATGCTCGGCTGCACATATAGGTCACATTCTGCATACAACGCGGGCATCTCATGGTTTGGTATCGGTCTGGTCAG
>PIXW01000022.1 GCA_003601535.1 ANME-2 cluster archaeon | reverse complement strand
GAAGCGCAGATACATCGAGAACCGAATGCGAGCGATCGCAGAGAACTGGGGCTACGAAGAAGTGAAGACCCCCACATTCGAGCACACCGAACTCTTCACGATCAAATCAGGTGAAGCGATTCTGGATGAATTATACGCATTCAAGGACAAAGGCGGAAGAGAGATCGCGCTCCGCCCGGAACTGACAGCACCCGTGCTTCGAATGTACGTAAACGAGATGTCTGTATCACCAAAGCCGGTCCGCCTGTACTACTTCGAGAACTGTTTCCGGTACGAACGCCCGCAGAAAGGGAGATTTCGGGAGTTCTGGCAGTTTGGCGTCGAGCTCATCGGAAGCGACCGCGCGGAGGCAGAGGCAGAGACGATTGCGCTTGCAGCCGCACTGGTATCTGATATCGGAATCGGTGTCGATCTCCGCATCGGCAATCTCGGTGTTCTTCGCGGAGTGCTCTATGACCTGGACATGCAGATGCAGACAGATGCAATGAGACTGATGGACAAAAAAGATCTTTACGGTCTTGAAATGTTGTTGCAGGATCACCCAGACGTAAAAGAGCAACTGCTTTCCTTAATCGATGCGGATATTGACGGGGCTCGATCGATTACAGGGGATACGCAGCCGCTCGAGGAGTTCGAGCAGACTCTATCAGTGCTGGATCACTACGATGTCGAGTACGAGGTCGATTTCGGGATTGCGCGAGGACTCGATTATTACACAGGCATGGTCTTTGAGATGTATGCATCAGGTCTTGGCGCGCAGAACCAGATTTGCGGCGGCGGCACGTACAGGCTTGCACATCTCTTTGGAGGCGCAGAAACACCGTCATGCGGTTTTGGAATCGGGTTTGACCGGGTGCTCGAGGTATGCGAAGTCGAGCCGCCGCGTGTGCCGCTGGCGGTGGTGGTCTTTGTACCGGATGTACTCTCTGATGCGGTCAGAATCGCAACGCGGCTCAGGAAGGACGTGCGCACCATAATCGATATCAGCGGCAGGAAGTTCGGGCAGCAACTGAAACATGCTGATGCGATCGGCGCTGATTACGCGGTGATCGTCGGCGCGAAGGAGGTTGAGGCAGGCATGGTCACGCTGCGGGATATGCAGACCGGAGAGCAGGAGATGATGGGCTTCGAGGACGCGGTTGTACACATCATCAACACAGAAACAGCATCACACCATGAAACATCATATCCCCGTAAAGAGTAGCGCTGATAAACCCTGCTGTGATCGGTATCATGAATGGCAGTCCTGGGGTCACCCACACCCGATCCCCGATCAATCCTCTCGATGTGAGTTGCTCCAGTCGCCTCATAACAGAATCATCGATAACAACGCCACTTCGACTGAACTCCTGTCTGACCTTGCCATCTTTATAGATATAATTCTCGATCAGTTTGATGTGCCGATCTCTTAAACCAGATACCGGACATTTATATCCAACAACTAAATAGAATGGTCTTTCCAGGATCTCATGCATGGATAGCGTGCACAGATTATAAGCAAGAATTCCGAGCGGCACAACGATCGTGAGTAAAACGGCATTCACAAGCGTGCTGAATGCAAAGATATTGAGGGGCGGGGTGCCGCTTAAAGGCAATTCGTGTCCGGATATCGCAATATCCGGAAAGTATGGAAAGATGAATGATAAAGCGATCAGCGCCTTTGCATCTGCGCCTCCGAATGCATTGAGCCTGAATAATATATATACAAATAGATAGACGCTCGTGACCGAAACGAGTGTGTGTAGAAGATATGCTTTGCCATACAATACGATGTCAGCAATAACAAGCGGCAGAGCAGCAACGATGACCACTCCCCAGAGCTCGTTTCGAACGGTTCTCGTCCGGAGATCGGAATAACAAGAATATAATAAGAATGCTATACAGATAAATAATTTTAATAAATCAATCATACCCATCCCCCTGTGATGTACTCAATTCGCTGCGGTGCTTCCACGACCGGAACACTCCCATACAACCCAATATGGTCGTCAAGGATAATCAAACCTCCTGTGATCGATTCGATTCCTTCGACAATTGAGAATGCTTTTTTGACCGATGCCAGATCGCTCACCGCATTACCAACAGCGGTGGCTGCCGCATCCGCAAGCGATACATCACCGGAGAGGATCGTTGCCGCATCCGCATTCCCAAAACTGATCGAATGCCCGATTCTTCCGGATGAGGTGCATATCCCGAGAATCGACTCACGCGGCTTTATCTCAAGCCCTATGTTAATATCTTCTCTTCCAGCATATATCCCAACGATGACCGTTTCATCGTTGATGAGAGCAATATCCCCACCGTTATCAACGATTGCGTATGTTGCGCCAGCATCAACCATCGCTTCCACAGCCATCTCTGCAATCGTGCCTGCAACAGCGCTCATCGGTCCGATACCAAATGTATTGCCTGAATCCGCCATCCGCTGCACGATAGGCGGCGCACCATCCGGGCACTGGTATTCTTCAAGAGTGGACATGAAGAACGGGTCTCTCCTGATGAAGTTTTCCAGATCGCGTCTGCATGATCTGATTGCACGCTTTGCGACTGGTATGTATTTTTTTTCTGAACTTATTGTGACGATGGTCTCTTTGAGCTGGAAGTGCTCTCTTGCGTACTTGCTCGATGAGTTTTGGATTGTGAGATGGTTTCTAAACTGCGGGGCATCTGCGTTTTCTGCGGGATGGAATTTATCCTCTTTTTTATTCATCTCTTTCTTTTTATAAAGTATCTCCTTAATCAGTTATAAGTTCGCAAACGCCGTTTGTTTCCATTAATTTATCAAATATTGTTTCAGCATTCATTTTTCCAGTTTTCACCCTTTTGAAAGCCTCAAACCTAATTTCATTATTCTCCCATCCACATTATCCGGGACGTTGGTTATCGATTTCTCTTTCTTTTTATCAGACGACATTTTCACCTATTAATAACGGTGGCGTGCCCCTGAGTTTATTCGGTGTCATGCAATTCTATCATCTGCTCGATCCGATCCAAAAACATCCCGGCATCATCGATCACCGATTTTGCCTCCTCCTCTGAAATCTTGCGAGATATCGAATAATCCGCCTCTTCCCGAAGCTCTTCTGCAATTCGCAAAGCCCTGCCATAGTATTCCTCTATCAGATTCTTATTTACAAATTCAAGCCCGAACTTGCGAATCAATCCCCGATGCGTCTTTGCAGAGATGTTTTTCGCCAGCAATGATGCTTTGGCAGCAAAAAACATGCAGTAATATGCTCTGCTCACCGCATCTCCGTAATAACCATTTTCAAAGAGTGATCTGGCAACTTCGAGTCTATTTTCAGCCTTTTCAAGCAATGCTTTAATTTCGTCCAATTGGAATACCTTCTGACCTGATATGTCTTATGAATGATATATTCACGGCAGCGTCAAAGTCTCTCTTCGATAGCACCTTTACAGAGATGTCGTTATGTGTTTTTAATAGCACTCTGAATGCCATTCCAATTAATTCCCTCCGTATTCTAAAATCTTCTTCCTTTATAATAACTAAAATGTCGATATCAGATTCCTCATTAGACTTTCCCCTCGCAACAGAACCAAATAGGATAATGTTCTCTATTTTATCTCCGAAATTTTTTAAAACGGCATCTGCAAACTTTTTTGCTATCTCCTTCCGGTTCATAAGTCTCTGATCACTCATGGTTAAATCTATAAGTCTTTTAATGTTAAATAATACTTCGCCGCTCATTCACATCCTGTATTGGCACAGACTCGTGGTTCTATACCCCATTATACTGCACTACATGCCGAATCGAGGCAAGAAACTCCTCTATGCTCCGAAGCGCCTCCTTTACATCATCCCTCGATGCAGCATAAGAACACCGCAGAAATCCTGTTCCGGAGTTTCCGAATACATCCCCGGAACGACAGCCACGCCCTTTTCGAGCATCAAACACTCTGCAAACTCATCCGATGTCATCCGCTGCACGATATGCGGCGCACCATCCGGGCACTGGTATCAGGGTGACCCTGAAGAACGGGTCTCTCCTGATGAAACTTTCCAGATCGCGTCTGCATGATCTGATTGCGCGCTTTGCGACTGGTTATGTCGTTCCTCTGCACTGATCGTGACGATGGTCTCTTTGAGCTGGAAGCGTTCTCTTGCGTACTTGCCAGGTATGTTCTGGTCGATTCTGTGTGCGGTCATGGTTGTTTGCGACAACCTAAAGTTCCTGCTGCCCATTAGATGTACGCCCCTGCCTGTGTGATCACCTGTAATCGAAATACAAAAACGTCCAAGCATTTAATACGTCCGATGTTATACTGATTTTTATGGAATCATGCACGGCATGCTACAAGCGATGTGGAACCAGAAGACTGTGCAAAAGCGAACCACTGCCACTTGAGGAAGTTGATTTTGGATTGATGGATGGGTTTGAATACACAATGGCTGAATGGATGGCATATCTATAATATGAATAAAAATAAAATACTTTATTCAGCGACCATCATATCGCTCATTGCAGCGAGTTATACGATTTTCACGAGTCCGCCGATCACCCCGCCGCGTCCGCCGTTGCTCGGTGATGCTGAATGGGAGAGCCTTCTCCAGAGCTACAAGATATTCTACTTCCATGTTCCGCTTGCATGGGTTGCATATCTGGCATTTTTTCTGGTATTTATCGCAAGTATCAGATATCTCCAGACTTCTGATGTAAACTGGGACGTTATTGCAGCATCTTCT
>PIXW01000212.1 GCA_003601535.1 ANME-2 cluster archaeon | reverse complement strand
GTGGCTGAGAACATTCCTCACTCCGCCACCTGCACCCTGATCAGGTTGGTCGTTCCAGAAACGAAGATGGGAACACCAGCTGTTAACACCACCCGGTCCCCGGTATCAACGAACCCGGCATCCATTGCACATCTTATCGATGCTTCTATCATCTCATCGGTATTCGCTGCCGCATGAATCATGAGAGGAATAATACCCCACACAAGCGCAAGTCTGCGGAACGTTGTCTCGTCTGGTGTCACTGCAACGATCGGATTATCTGGTCGGTACATCGAGACGACCCTTGCGGTGCTTCCTGAATAGGTGGTGGTGATGATCGCTGCAGCGTTTAGATCATGAGCCAGCTGACACACAGCATGCCCGATGCCTCGTTCGATTGTGAGCGTTGACGCATCGGTTTTTGTATGTACAGGATATACTGATTCGGTCATTCTCGCAATCCGATCCATCATAACAAGGCTCTCAATCGGGTATTTACCGATTGTAGTCTCTCCTGATAGCATGATCGCATCCGTTCCATCCAGTATGGCATTCGCAACGTCGGTTGCCTCGGCACGGGTCGGAGTCGCATCATGGATCATCGATTCGAGCATCTGGGTGGCGGTGATGACAGGTTTGCCGGATGCATTGGACTTTCTGATGAGCATCTTCTGTGCGATCGGGACCTCTTCAATCGGAATTTCAACACCAAGATCGCCTCTTGCAACCATGATACCGTCTGCTACTTTTAAAATCTCTGAAAAATTTTCGAGTCCTTTTTTTGTCTCGATTTTGGCGATAACAGGGATATCCGCTCCATGCTCTATGATCGTCTTCCTGACATCAGAGACATCAGACGCTTTTCTGACGAATGAAATCGCAATATAATCAACCCCCTCTTCTATACCAAATAACAGATCGTCTCTGTCCTTTTCGGTGATGCATGGGATCGAGAAATCCACATCCGGCACGCTTACACCCCTTTTGTCCCTGAGAACACCTCCGACAACGACCTCGGTCTCCACACACCCAATATCAGTTCTGATAACCTTCAGTCTGATCTTCCCGTCGTCGAGCAGGATCATCTTACCCTCTGATACCTCTTCAGCAAACAGCGGATGGTTTACGCCGATCTGTTGCTCATCTCCGACAATATCTTCGGGACGGATGATCAGATTCTGTCCTGTGCGCAGAATGACGCTGCCGTCCCGCACTGATCCGGTTCGAATCTTCGGACCCTGAATATCCATCATGATGGCAACAGCACGGTTGCTCTCCTGCGCCAGTGTTCTTATACTATGTATCCGCTTTTTATGCCATTCGTGCGTGCCGTGCGACATATTGAGCCTGGCTACGTCCATGCCATCGTTGATCAGCTGGCGCAACAATTCTTCGGACTCTGTGGCTGGTCCGATGGTGCAGACAATCTTTGTTCTTCGCATGATTCTATACCATGGTATTGGGCGTGTCCTCGTACTAAACGTTTATACCGATAGACATCGTTAAATGAAGATGATGTTCGAATTCATCATATCCGTTGGTTTCAAGGACGGCAGGTGCGTGCAACTGGTACATGAAAAACTGGATTGCGAGATTGTTTTGCAGAGGAGGGGGTGCGGGTATAGATAGAATTATTTTTGGCGACTGCCAGAATATGAAGGAAGTGAGGGATGATAGCGTTCATTTGGTTGTAACTTCTCCGCCCTATTTCAATGCTCCTTTTGACTATCCTGATCTGTTTGAAAGTTATGACCAATTTCTTGAATTGATTCGAAATGTGGCAAAGGAATTGAAGAGAGTTCTTGATGAAGGTAGAATTGCAGCGTTTGTTGTCGATGATACGCTCATAAACGGGAAGAAATACCCTGTTGTTGCGGATATAACAAATATATTCATAGAAGAGGGATTTAAATACAGGGAAAAGATTATCTGGATAAAGCCAGAAGGCTATATTCGTATAAGTAGACGGAGTGGAGTTCTTGTACAGCATCCCTATCCGATGTATTATTATCCTGACAATCTACAGGAATCGATCCTGATATTCCAAAACGGCGATTTCGATTATAAAAAAATTCCAGACGAAGTCAAGGAAGCATCGAAGATCGATATCGATAAATATCAAAAGGAGAAGTGGTATCTGAATATATGGAATATAACTAATGTACTTCCAAATACGAACAGATTGGAGAAAGGAATAGCAGCGTTTCCAGATGAAATCCCACACAGGTTGATAAAATTATTCTCTTATGAAGAAGAAACTGTTCTGGATCCGTTCATGGGATCGGGAACTACGCTCAAAGCAGCGATTGAGTATAACAGAACAGGTATCGGTTATGAGATTGATCTGGAATTACTGGACGTTGTTAAAGAAAAGTTGAAGGTGAATCAATCTACCTTATTCGATAAAAATCGCGATTTCGAAATAACGATAAGAGATGATGTGAAACATCTGAGAACACAACTTCAGGAACGAGTAAAGAATAATCGCAAGAACAGATGATAAAATGAATATTTTTGCAGAGATCAGAGGACTAAAATATACTCCGTTTCTATGCAGAAGACTCAACACCTTTAATTTCGATGAAATTGGTACAGCACTTTCAGCCGAATCTGCATTCATCCTGAGAATCGATGGTGAAAATCAGATCGCACTGAGCTCATGGGTTTCCCCAAAAAGAACAAGATCGTATCCTTATGCCAGAGTTTATAACACCCTCAATTTCTCTGGAAAGAGAGTAACGATCATACCAGTCGTAAAGGATGAGGGTAAAAGAGGAGATCGTGACTTTCTGCAGTGGGATACTGTCTCCTTAATGAGTTTGCTGGGCGTTTATGTGATTATATCTCATTATGCCGACGCTTCAAGAAGTCCAAGATACAGACACAAAATAACAGATCAGAGATTTGATCTGGGTCATATAAAAAGTGAAATTCAGAAACTTCTGTCATATCAGTCTGATGCTCTGCATTGGAATCTATCTCAGACCGACAATGTTGGTAAAATTGGGCAGAAAGCATTGAAATCATACACAAATATTTCTGAGAGACTTGATGTTGAAATGCATTCTATAGAATCTGCTGAAAAGAGGATTAATCGGCTTCTCGAAGGTAAAAAGACTTTTATGGAACTGTCGAGGGGACTGGCTGAACAGGCACAAAAAAGAGAAAGCGTTACCACACAACCAAAGGAGCTCCTTGCAGGAATAAAGGCAGCCCTCACCATCAAAAATTATCTTGGTGGCTACTACTATCTTACCTGTGATGAGGTGGAGATACATGAGAAGGATATCTACCTCACTGAAGCAAAACATACCAAAACAGATAATCTCCCATCTTTTGACGATATAAAAGATGGACTCTTGAAAATGATACTATTCACGAATTTAGAGGGTGTTAAGATCGGTGAGATAACTTACAACCCTGTTCCAGTTTTAAAACTAACAACCGGCAGTGGATTCAATATAGAATCACTGAACGATTCGAAAAAGGAACTGCTTTTCATCTTGAGAAGGGAAGCAAAAATAAATGGATTTAGAATATTAATAAACGATGATTTTTTCGCATAAAAACACGAATCCTCAAATCCGTTCCATCGCCATCATCAAGAGCGCCTTCTGTACGTGCAGTCTGTTCTCTGCCTGATCCAGCACAACAGACTGTGTGCCATCCAGCACTTCTCCTGTGATCTCCTGACCGCGATGCGCAGGAAGGCAGTGAAGCACGATGCAATCAGATTTTGCGTGACACAGAAGATTTCCATCGATCTGAAAACCAGCAAAATCACGTAATCTCTTCTCTTCTTCAGTCTCATCCCCCATCGATACCCAGACATCGGTGTACAGCACATCAGCACCGGATGCTGCCTCAACCGGATCGTGTGTGATTGTGAGATCGCAACCAAGTTCTCTCGCCTGAGACTGTATATCAGGATCAGGCTCGTATCCGGCAGGAGATGCGATGCTGAGAGTCATGCCGGTGATTGCTGCTGCAAGCATCAGGGAATTGCAGACATTATTCCCGTCTCCGATCCACGCGATACGCAAACCCTTAAAATCTCCTTTGTACTCCCGGATGGTCAGTAGATCAGCAAGTAACTGGCATGGATGCTCCACGTCCGAGAGTGCATTGATCACAGGAACATCCGCACATCGCGCAAGTTCTGATACCGTTTCATGGCTGTAAACCCGCGCTGTGATCGCATGGATATACCGCGAGAGCACTCTTGCAGTGTCACAGATCGTCTCGCTCCGCCCAAGCTGGAGATCGTCATAATTCAGATACAACGCATGTCCCCCGAGTTCGGTCATCGCGACCTCAAAGGAGACCCTTGTGCGGGTGGACGGTTTCTCAAAGATCATGGCAAGGCTCATGTTCCTGAGTGCGTCCATCTCCTGACCGCGTTGTTCCTTCAACTCTGATGATAGATCGAGCAGTTCTTGTAGTTCCTTGTGTGTCAGATCCGAGATGGAGAGGAGATGCATCATCTTGTTGTAACCTCACAGCCGTCTTCGGTAACGATCATGGTGTGTTCTGCCTGAGAGACGAGCGCACCTGTTGTCTCCCTTAAGATAGGGTACGGTTCGATGATCCCTGACTTTGTCAATTGTCTGAATGTGAAATCTATCTTCTCGCCGGAAAAGTATCTTTTTGCAAATGGAAGCGTCTTATACTCCATCATTTCCTTCAAAAGCGCCCTTGCTCTCGGAATACGTGGAAGTGCTGGTTTTTCTGTCTTGATGTGGTAGATCTCCCACTTCGATGTGTCTTTTACCCTTCCGGCGCCAGCGGTTGCAAATGGCTCGATTGCAATCACCTGTCCTTCCTGGAGTATGGTTCCGCTGCGTGTGGCTATATTCGGGATGGCTGGTGGGGCATGTGATTGATATTGCAATAATCCGTGTCCAGTCAGGTTTGAGATCGGTTTGTATCCGAACTCACCAATCGTTTTCTCGATTACTGCCCCGATCTCTCTGGTATCGACTCCGGCATGGACGGTATCGATCGCACTCTCAAGTGCCGCCTTTGACGCTTCCACGAGTTCCGGGTGATCCGAGAGATCGATTGTTATGGCAGCATCGGCGATGTATCCATCGATATGGACTCCAATATCAAGTTTTACCATATCCTCGCCAAATACCGATGTGTCGTTTGCGCCAGGCGTGTAGTGCGCAGCATCCTCATTTCTCGAAAGATTGCACGGAAACGCGGGCTGTCCACCGAGATCGCGTATCAGATCCTCTGCAAAGACTGCTGTTTCAAGAATGCTCGCACCAACCGTTATCTTCTTTGCAGTCTTCTCCTGTACCTCTGCAAGAATCCTTCCGGATTGTCGATACTTCTCGATCTCTTCAGATGTTGAATAGTTGTTCATCGTATCCATAAAAATAAGACCGCCCGCAACAAATTAATGCTTTGGGCGGCGAATCTTCGAACTGGATTTTACTCCAGTTTCAATATATCCAGCGCTCTGTTGATGTCTTCTGCCTTAACAGTCTTTCTACCTGCGTGCTTTGTCTCGATAATCGCTTCCCTGGCGATTTTTGTACCGATCTTCTCAAGCACTTCAGTGAGTGCGCTGCGTGCCGATTCACTGACCCGGATGTCGCCCTCGGATGCACTCCGTATAAGTCGCTCAACTGGTGCCAGTGGCAGTATTTTCTTTGCCATTTGTTCTTACCTCCTTCATTGGTCTGATATAGTTCGCAATCAAACGGTGTGTATTTGGTTTTGCACACCGACATCAGGTATAGAATTATGTATGGAATAGAACCCTATTCCATGATCATATTCATACCGGATGTTGATATGAACCTACTTTTTGAAATAAGTCCTATATATACTTTTTGATCCGCATTTTCGAACCAGTGAAAAATATCTTTGAGAAATTGAATTTATGACTACCCAACATGATGAATTATGGTGTAAAGAAATTCATGCAAAACATTCATAGAAACAATCATAAGATATTGGAGCGCACGGTGATTGGCAATGATAACGATAACAGGACTAAAACTGAAGAATCCAACGATGCTTGCCGCTGGAATTCTCGGCACCACTGGTGCATCGCTCTTGAGAGTTGCGCGCAGCGGCGCAGGCGCGGTTGTCACAAAATCCATCGGCACAATCCCACAAGCCGGGCACCCGAACCCGTGCATGGTTGAAACTGAGTGTGGATTCTTGAACGCGCTTGGTTTACCGAATCCCGGGTATCGCAACTATCACGAGGAACTGGCGATTGCAAAGAAGGGGGAAATCCCTGTGATTGCGAGTATTTTTGGCGCGGACGCTCCGGAATTTGTTGAGGTTGCAATTGGACTCTGCAATTTCGCTGATGCGATCGAACTCAATCTCAGCTGCCCCCATGCAGGTAGATATGGGGCATCCATCGGAATCGATCCGTCTCTTGTTTGCGAGATCACATCATCTGTCAAAAAAGCCGTAAACATTCCTGTCTGGGTGAAACTGACGCCGAATGTGACAGACATAACCGAAATTGGACTTGCAGCAGAGGAGGGTGGCGCGGATGCTGTCGTTGCCATCAATACCGTGCGTGCCATGGCTATCGACATCGAATCAGGATTTCCAATCCTCGGCAACCGGTTCGGTGGACTCTCAGGTACCGCAATAAAACCGATCGCCATAAAATGTGTGTACGATCTGTATGATGCGCTTAACATCCCGGTAATCGGAGTCGGTGGAATCTCTTCATGGCAGGATGCAATCGAGATTATGATGGCTGGAGCAAGCGCTGTGCAGATCGGATCTGCTGTGCATAAAGGGCTTACGGTCTTTGCAGCGATTGCGGATGGAATCAGGGATTACTGCCGGACGCACGACTGTGAGATAAAAGATGTCTGTGGACTGGCGCATAAGAGATGAGATCAATCATCTCATGCGATATCGGTTGATGTATCGATCTGGATACCATCTCCGATCCTGAACTTGAGCATATCCGTGACTGGTGACATTCCACGAATCTTCGGGATGGATAGCTTGCTCGTGATCTCATCAGTACCGCGATGCAGTTCGACATCGAATACCGCATCGCATGAATTAATGATCTCGTTCTCGAGTGCTCTATCATGCGTATCCTTCAACCCGTATAAATATGTTAACCCATTGGTCTCCTTGGTTGTTTCATAAATAACGTTCATAAGTTTCTTAATCTGCCCAATATTTACATTAAGTCCGAGAAAAAATGAAAATGTGTCAATTATAATGTTTATATCATCGGATTCCTCTTCTGCCTGGATGTTCTGGAGATTGTATATCATGAATTCTATGATCTGGTTGTCTACGTATTCATTGCCCACGTTATCCACCAGTTCACCGTGTGCAGTAATATAATATTCACTATACACATCGATGAATAACACTTCTGATGTATCGTATCCTATGTTCTGTATATCCAGCGCAACATACTTCGGTCTCCGCCCTGTGACAGCATAATATGTCTTACGTGCCTGTGTAAACTGGTATAAAAAGACCTCTGACATCGATTTTGGGTCTGCATAGATATACACTACCGATCCTGATGGGATTCCCCCGCCGAGATTGCGATCCAGGACAGCGATTCCTGTAGATTTAATAACCGGGGCATTAACGATCTCTATAGGCTCGATGGTTCTACCGATCGTGGTTATGGTGGGCGCTTTTGCCATCCTGTTATGCGCATTCTTTACAATCGCATCTCGCAATCCCGGCATATTTTTCCGCTCCCCGTAAGTATGTTGGGTCGTTATCCTATAAAAAGATTCTCATTATGATAATGAGATCATCGATGCATAGTATTATTAATGCGCGAGAGAAGATATATTGTTTAATACAATACCACATACCACACGGGATGATCATAATGGAACCAGAACAGGAATTGATGAGAATTGGAGTATCGCTTCCGGATAACCTGCTCGACAGGTTTGATGAAATTCTTGCAAAAAGGGGATACTCATCCAGGTCAGAGGGCATTCGGGATGCGATCCGGAGTTATATCAGGTACTATGAATGGACAAGCGAGGTCAAGGGCGAACGGATCGGCGTCATATCGCTGACTTACAACCATGAACAGCACGGACTCGTTGATGCGCTGGCTGACGCTCAGCACGAACATCTGGATGTGATCCGATCCTCGATGCATATCCATGTGGATAAAAGGACATGCCTTGAGATCATCGCGCTGCACGGTGATGTGGAGGATCTCAAAGGTGTAGCAGAGAGCCTTATGGCACTCAAAGGCGTAGAACATCTGAAATTGACCACCATTTCGACTATAAAGTGAGATGGACGGGTCGAGGCACTGGGCAGATGTCATCGCAGATAACGTAACCGCGATCAGAAAGAAGCACATCATCGCGACAGGAATTACACCATCAGGCAACATACACATCGGAAACCTGCGCGAGGTGGTGACCGCGGATGCGGCGTACCGGGCACTCTGCGATGCCGGAATCGATGCGAAATTGATCTATATCGCGGATACCTTTGATCCGCTTCGCAAGGTGTATCCGTTCCTGCCAGAGGATTATTCCGAGCATGTTGGTAAGCCGCTCTATGCAATACCCTGTCCGTGCGGCAGTTGTGCGAACTATGCCGAGCATTATCTGAAGCCGTTTTTCAGGTCAATGGAGGCACTGGATATCCATCCGGTAATATACCGTGCTCATGAACTTTATGCAGAAGGGGATTTCGTGCCCGCGATCATGACTGCGCTCTCCAACCGGGATAAAATTGCGGCGATACTCGAGAAAGTATCGCACAGAGCAGTTTCTGAAGAATGGAGTCCGTTCAATGTTATGTGCGAGGCATGCGGGAGAATCGATACCGCAACAGTTCAAGGATTCGATGAGGATAATGAAACAGTTGATTATACCTGTAAATGTGGTTATGCAGGAACAGTACCTGTAAAAGGGAACGGAAAACTTACATGGAGGGTTGATTGGGCTGCACGATGGAGTATTCTCGGTGTCACGATTGAGCCGTTTGGTAAGGATCATGCAACAAAGGGAGGCTCGTATGACACGGGTATAAGAATCTCAAGAGAAATATATAATTATGAGCCCCCATATCCGATCATCTACGAGTGGGTTCATCTGAAAGGCAAAGGCGCAATGTCGTCATCGACAGGGGTTACGATCACGATTGAGGATATGCTGC
>PIXW01000211.1 GCA_003601535.1 ANME-2 cluster archaeon | reverse complement strand
GTCCCTGTGATCTCGTGTATTCGTGCAAGCTCCCCTTGCAGCCGCCCGGTCGTGCGGGCATCCAGCGCAGAGAGCGGCTCATCCAGCAGCAGCACCTCTGGCTCTGTCACAACCGCTCGAGCGATTGCGATTCTCTGCTTCTCCCCTCCGCTTAACGTACCAGGATACCGGCTCAATAGATGCGAAACGCCAAGAAGCTCTGCAATTTCGTTCACCTTTGCTTTGATCTCGCTTTTAGCGATCTTTTTCTGGCGCAGCCCAAATCCGATATTTCCTTCCACAGTCAGGTGTAAAAAGAGCATATAATCCTGGTAGACCATGCTGATATGCCGATCCTTTGGTAGAACGTCCGTTACATCTGTCTCGTTTAGAAAAACTCTGCCGCTATCAGGGCGGTAGATGCCTGCAATCGTCTCGAGAAGGATCGTTTTTCCTGCACCGGTCGGACCGAGTATGATGAAGTACTCTCCATCGTTTACGTGCAGGGTCACGTCGTTTAGTTTGAATTCACCAAGATCCTTGGATACCTTCTCAATCCGTATCATGTTCAGTACAGATGGGCAATCCCGCCGCGCTGTTCAAAGATGTATAATGATACAACCGATATGACAATCAGGATGGTTGCAGCGGCTATTGCAAGATCAAGGTCGTTGCTGGACATATTCAGAAATAGCGATATCGGCAGGGTCTCGGTCTTCATCCGTGTTGCGCCAGCAAGCATGAGCGCAGCTCCAAACTCCCCGATCCCTTTTGACCATGTGATGATTCCGCCAGCGAGAAGACCGTTCTTTGACATCGGAAGCGTCGTCTGCAGGAATGCCTGCATCGGACTGCATCCAAGTGTCTGGGCGACGTATTCGTACCTCGGACTGATCCCTTCAAACGTTGAACGCATGATCCGCAGCATGAACGATATATTCACAGCAAACTGTGCGATCACGATCCCAAGCGGTGTCAATACGAATTTCAGCCCGAAACCGGAAAGCCAGTCTCCGAAGGAAGTCGTACCAAAGAGGAGCAGAAGCCCGACTCCAGCCACAATCGGCGGGAGTGCAAGCGGCAGATCCACTATCGTGTTGATGAGCGTCTTTCCTGGGAGGTCATAGCGTGCAAGCGAGTATGCTACCGGGATCGAGACCGCGATGCACATCAGTGTTGATATCACGGATGTGAGCAAGCTCAGTTTTATCGCAAACCTGATCTCGCTGGATGCGATGCTCGTAAGCAAGCTCTGCGGGCTCGTATGCGTGAGAATACAGACGACAAACGATAAGATGAATATGGTCAGGAGTAGCGCTATCGAAACCGTGAGAACCTTAAAGTCTGACTCTGATTCCTTTAACATCTGCTTAAAGCCCCTTCAATCTCCGCGGGGTTTTATCCTTGATCTCGTCGATCTGCTGATCATCCACCCATCCGCTTACTATCTCAGCTCGATGATCGAACCGGTGTATGAACGGCTTGATATCCAGAAGCGGCGTCCCGTCCAGGATATCGACATCGCCAATCTCCAGTATATTCCCTCTGACCGCTTCCAGTCTGACGATGGAGATTCCGATCGGATTTGGTCGATTTGGATGGCGTATCGAAAAGATTCCTCTCTCCTCATCCTCTAGAAATGGTTTTGATATCAATGAATAACCGTCTGCCAGATGAAAATGGTAGAGGAGGATCAGATGGGAGAATCCCTCGATGTCCTTCAGTCCTGCTGCATATTCAGGGAATACCTCTACCTCGCCTCTCGCGCCGTCTGCGAAGACGCCCTGAATCGGCGTATCAGCAGGATCTGTGAATGGCGAATGTATGATTCCTATGGGTGTGTGTGTTATCCCGGTCATTACTGTTCATCTCCGTATTTTTCGCATGGGTATGCTGTGAAGCCATGTTTCTCAAAGATCGCTTTTCCTTCGGAAGACGCAACAAAATCCACGAACTTCTTCGCAGTATCCTTCTTTTCAGAAGACGTGAGCGTGCCGATTGGAACGGTCTTTATGATGTTCTGCTCAACTGGAATCTCCACGATCTCTATCTTTTCACTGTTTGCAACCAGATCTTCCCAGATTATTGATGCGTCAGCTTGTTTCATGGATATGTAAATAATAAGTTCGTTCACGGTTGCGCTACGGGCGATTATATTCTTCTCCACACTACCATAGATTCCGTTCTTCTCGAGGATCTTATTTCCCACTTTGCCGATGGCTGCTGCCTTCGGGTCTCCGAGTATAACCCTGACTTCAGGCTCAGCAAGATCGTCAAGAGAGGTTACGCCTGCAGGATTCCCTCTCGGCACCGCGATCACAGGTACATGGTATGTGATGAGTTGCTCGTAATCGGTCAGTCCCTTCTTCCTTGCAAGATCGAAGTAATATGTCGCTCCCGGCATATAGACATCTCCTTTTTGTGTGAGTTCCATCTGGGAGAGGAGCGTGTTTGAGCCTGCATAGTTGTAGCTAACTGAAATGCCATATTCTTCTTTAAAGAGCGCTCCGATATCATCCATCGGCTTTCTCATCCCTGCACCGCAGTAGACAAGGAGTGACTCTGGCGTTTGCTCCTGCTCTTTGTCGATGCATCCAGGTATGATTGTACTGCAGAGCAGAATCATCATGAATATTGCAATTTTTTTCGTTGTATCACCGTCGTAGTATATGGCTGAATACAACGTTCATGAAACCTGTATAAATACATTTTGGTTTAGAATAAAATAAAGTCAAATTTATGTCATTGACTCAACCATACCCTCCTCCAGTCAGCATCCTCGGTCCGAACTCGCCCAGTATCGGATTCCGGTTGATAACACCTTCTATCAGCGTTCCGTAGTTCTTGTTCAGTGCTGTGAGATTTACGATATCCACTCTGAGGTCTGATTGTTTTACTATCATAACCGTCCATCACCTCATTTGTTAGGTGAGGCGACTATGTTTTATAAAATATAATGTATTCGAAAGTATGGGCATTCGGAACTACTGTACGGTGAGATCAACTAACAAGTATATAAACATAGTGGTATATACGCTCATCCAATGAACGACTCAACCACTGCTTTTGCAGTGCCAAAGAGCGAAGGCAATGCAAGAGCAGAGGATGTTTCAAAGCATTCTGCAGTATCGCGGGGTAAGATTGCAGAATACGGTTGTGAGGTGATTGGGCGGGCCGGTCAGGTAATATTGTTCCAAAGCCCAAACACATTAAAACAGAAAACTATCGTTAACCGAACCGTTCATGGGATTTTAGAGCAGCATAGCAGGCATCATGCTGTGTTTTTACCTGGCACCAACTGTTTCTATCTTGAACGTTACATCGAGCCCTTTCAGGGTCAACTGGACTCGATCTCCGATCTGCAGAATGTCATCGATGCCCGCATTCGAGCCCCAGTCATATACATAATCGTAGGCGCCCTGCATCGCTTGAAATCCCATAGCGGTCAGTCTCCGGTTCACTTCCGAAGGATTGCCGCCCTCGCTGCTGAACCATACGACGAGATAGCTCTTCATTATGCGTCACCTTTCATGGCTACATCACTTATATTGGTTATTATGTTTTTGGTCGATCTGGCAGGAAGACCGATCGCATTGATGTGGTCGATCAACTCG
>PIXW01000021.1 GCA_003601535.1 ANME-2 cluster archaeon | reverse complement strand
TTGGCAGATCGCATCACGTTTGACGATTTTAAGACAAAGATCGATGAAAAGGTTGCGACGATGGGAGGATTATGCGATCTCGAGACTGCGGCATTGCTGGTTATCCAGGAACTGGGGGGCGACGAACCCATCACAAAAATTAAGGATATCGCACCTGATAGCGGTAGCGTCTGTTTCGCCTGCAAGGTGATATCCATCTCTGACATACACGAGTTTTCACGCAGCGATGGCTCAACCGGCAGGGTCGCGAATCTTAAGGTCGGTGATGAGACCGGAACAATACGGGTTTCGCTCTGGGACGAACTTGTCGATGTCGCGGATAAGATCGAGGTCGGGGAGCACCTGCAGATCAGTGGATATGCAAAGGAGGGTTATGCAGGCACAACCGAGGTTTCGGTCGGCAGAACAGGGCACATCGATGTGATCGAACCCATGCAAGAGATTGCAGTGCAGCTCAAGCCACATTCCATCGCAGACCTCAGTCCTGGCATGATCGATGTGAGCGTAGTAGGGCAGGTACTCCATATCAGCGATATCCGTACCTTCACACGCAAGGATGGATCGAATAGTACCGGCAGCGTTGGAAATATTACGATAGGGGATGAAACAGGCAAAATCAGGGTGACGCTGTGGGATGATAAAACAGAAGTTATGGGGAAATTAAATATTGGAGATTGTATAGAGATCGTGGGCGGATATACGCGCGAGAACTACTACGATAGCAGAACAGAGATCCAGATCGGAGATCAGGGAAACATCAAAAAAAGTGATGAAACAGTGAATTATGTCGAAAATGTCACCCCAATCTCTGATATAGGTATCGATGAGACCGTTACGATCGTTGGCTATGTAACAGGGCTCGACGAGGTGAGAGAGATCACACGCAGTGATGGGAAAATATCCAGGGTGACGAACATCTATGTCTCTGACGAAACAGGAGATAACAGAATCAGGGTTGCGCTCTGGGGTGAACACGCCGATATACACCTCGATGTCGGAGATAAAATTCAGATAATCGATTGCTATGCGAAATCCGGATGGAATAATGAGATCGAACTGAGTGCTGGCTGGAAGAGTTCGATCAGTCTGATCAGGAATTGAGATTGGTTTAATCTCCAGTTGAAATAAAGGGGGTCACTCACCATCAGCGATGCGTAAACAGATCAACAACCAGTCGAGCGAGTGCCATACTCTTATCAATGGATGTCATCATCGTATCTGCCCGTACGATCTCGATATCATCGCTTTTGATATCGATATCGTGTTGATCGATCACGAGCACGTCCAGAAAGTCACGGTAACATTCGAGCACGCCTCCCGACGAGACATCATATCCGCACGCATGCATCAGTCTGCCAGCAGGTCCGCTGACAGGTGCGCTGCCTATAATCGGACTTACTGCAACCACTCGTTTCCTGCGCAGAATCTTGCGCATTCCAGGTAGCGAAATGATCGGACCGATGCTTGTGATCGGATTGCTCGGACCGATCAGAACATGCTCCTCGTTATCAAACGAAGAGAGCACCGCATCGGATGGTGCTGCATCCTCGATGCCATTGATCTGCACGCCGAGCACCTCTGGCTCTCCTGCATGAGTGAGCCAGTACTCCTGAAAGTGCATGTCCCCTTCCGGTGTGATGATCTGCGTTGCTACCTCGCAATCGGTCATCGGCAGGATGGTGGCACTGATACCGAATGAGCGTGCCAGTTCACGGATCGTTTCTGTTAAACTGTAGCCCTTGCGGATCAGGTCTGATCGCAGAATGTGGGTTGCACGATCCCGATCCCCGATCCGCATGAGTTCGTGATGCCCGATCTCTGTTAATGATTCGTGGGTGATGAATGTGTCATCGCGTATGCCCCACCACTTTTTGCTGTCGATTGTGTCTGCAAACAGGTACAGAACCGTATCAATGTCAGGGCAGACGAGATTTCCAGAGACGTTTGTGTCCTCTGCCGTATTTACGATAACAGTGATATTCTCTTCCGGAATGGTTCTTCTCATCCCTGCAAGGAGTTTTGGTGTTCCGGTTCCACCTGATAGTATGATCATGTGATTATCCGTCGAGATGTTTCGGAAGCGTAAACCAAAGTCGATCAATATAATTTCGCGTCCACAACCGCATTAAAATCTCCAGTAATCCTCACGATGGTGAGGTTCAGATCGCCCTCGCCAAAGGTCACATTGCAGTCAATCTTATCGGTCGTATTCGCTGCAAGTTCGTTCAGACGGGCGGTCGCATTCTCGGTTACGCCGATACATGTGATGGTACGCTCGCACTGACCGTCCACCGCGCGCATTGCATCGTAGTACTGGCGTGCGATTGGCGAGTACATTGCCACCATCTGAACAGGCGCATCAAGATCCACTCTCTCAAGCAATTCCCTGAAATACGGATATGAGTTTGATGCGTTCTTATCATCGATTACATCGACCGTTTCCTCAACCTTGTCGCGCGGACCCATGATGCACGGATCGCCCATGATGCTGAACATGTAGTTACCGTTTGCGTCCCTCTCTGGTCGCATAAGCAGGGGATAGTCCTTATACTTGGTGATGCTGATGTATCTGGGCACAAACTTCCTCGGATTCAGTTGATGCAGTTCGATCCGCGAACCATCCCCAAACACGGCAAGATATCCCTGCACTATGTTTGTGCCATAAATAGTCTGCGGATACGTCAGCGATTCCATCGATGTTCCCTTAAGCTCCTCCGAGTTGATGTATCGTGCCACAATCACACCTGGAGGGCTCATATTGAGTCCGTCCGTAATCGAATCGAATCGGTGATCGATGGTCTTTCCGAGTCGGCTGAGTGGTATACGATCATCAGGCGTTGGTGTGGGCTGAGCTATCTGATTAGAATTGTTGTTTCCTCCCCAGAAAAAAGCCATAAATGGTTGTACCACCATTATAACCACCATAAATCCAGCAATCACTATTGCAACGATGGTGGATGTCTTGTACTTCTTCATGCAAGCCATTCTTTGCGGCAGATGTTATTAATCTTATCGAGTCGTCAACCTTTCGCAAAAAGATTCCGCTCAAAATCCGAAAGTATGGTATAATATATCACAAAAGCATCGATAGGACTATTATATGGGCTGAAATAACTGTGAACCTCACCCGGACCTCCTCCGGCAGTAAAAATATAATACAGATGGTCACTGATTCCGAGACGCCTCCATGTCTCGATCAACTTCTCATCACCGGTTTCCTTCACCTTCTTTTCCATACGCTTCAGTTTCTCATAACATGCGATCTGCATCTCGTTTCCAAGCCAGCAACTGGTATCGCGTTCAAGGTCTGCCCATGAGATCGTATCAAAGACGCCGATATCGATCTCGCCAACTGCATCGCACCTCTCCACGATTCCGGATGGCGTTTGGAATGAGAGATGCTCGTACTTGAGGATCTCTTCCGGGAGGTACCTCATAAACTCAAAAATTCCTGTATCTGCCCAGTGATGCTCACCAATCGTCTCATAATCCATGAATATGTTGATGCAGTCACCTGGCGCTGCAGCAACCCATGAGGCATACTTATCAGCGGTCAGTGGATATTCCTCCCATGATTTCGATGAGAACCGGAATCCGATATCATCGGTCAGTTGATAATTACGGAGAAGAACTTTTATATCGCCATGTTTATACACATAGTTTGGCGATCTCCAGCCAAGTATTCTCGAAACGCCCTCGGTAAATATTCCTTTGAATCCAAGCGATTCGGCGATGTCCGCGATCTCGTTATTGTACAACAGTTCACTGTTCTCGAAGAAGGTCGGCTCATAACCAGTAACATCCCTGACCATCTTGTGATGCAGTTTTATCTGATCTATGAACTCGTCTTTAGACTCATAAAGCGATGATAAGGAGTGGTAGTAGGTCTGGCACAAAAATTCAACGTTTTTTGTCTCTGCGAGCTGTTTGAACAATTCTATGAGATCGGGGTCATACATCTCACACTCCTCGAAAAATACCCCTGATGCACTGAATGCGACCTTGAATTCGTTTTTATGTTCATCCAGTTGATTTAAGATTGTTTCGGTTGCCGGATGGTAACATTTCTTTGAGATCTTGTCAAAGGTACTACGATTCAGTTCCCGATCAAAATATTCCCCTCCCTGATATGGGAATCTTCGATTTAGCCGGTAAGGCTGGTGAATCTCAAACGAAAGAGATATATAGGTCATCGTTACATGATGACATTCGAGTGATATAAAGATGACCATGAAGAAATTTGGGGTTGGCTTGAAGCCGGTTGAGGATGTGAATCCTGCGAGGACGCTGCACACCATATTGAAACGACCATCGGCATCATGGTCGCATTCAGTCTATTCTGTTCCTTTCATTGATAAGATCATCCCAAATCGCGATTATCCTTACGAGGGATTGAGTTGCGTGTTGGATGGGCGGAATTATCATATCCTTGACGGAATCGCAATCGGAATCGATGGGCATGAATTGAGGCCGTCAAAGGTGCTCGCATATCCGTGGAAGGTGATTTACTCCTATGATGGCGATATAAAACTGGACGTGGATTATTATCTGCTCGGAAGCAAGGGAAACCCGGGCAGAATCATCATCAGAACAGATAAACCATGCACGGTTGAAATCGAACCGCTGATCGATATCAGATGGATGTATGATCTGTCCAGCCCATCATCCCACCGGGTAGAACGATGCGAGAACGGTCTGATCGCTGCCAGAGATGACATAAGAGTGGCGATCACGGCATCTCTGCCATGCGAATGCAGAACATGGCACCATCCGGTTGACTGGTTCTATAAGATGGGGTCCGGATACCGTGAGAATGTCAATGGAGAGATACGATTCAAAGGCGAACACGGACATCCGGTATCGCCTGGAACGATCAGGATCGCTGACCAGAAAACCGTTTCCCTTGCAGTCTCGTGTGGCAGATCGGACGATGATCTGATTGCGGTCTGCGCGCGAGCGCTGAAGGAGAGCGCAGCAGATGAACATAATGAGATTGCCAGTGCGAAAAAAATCGTGAAATCGCTTGACCTGAGCGGTGCTGCAGGGTTCCGGGCGCTTGCAATGACGAAGTTCGGCATGTATCTCGATGATACGCTCTGCTACGAGGCTGGAGATTTCTGGTTCAGAACGGTGTGGTTCAGGGACGCTTTCGAAGGCATTCTTCAGAACATCAATACGCTCTTCAGACTCGGAATGGAGAACAGGATCAGAGACATTCTTATTTATGTATTTAACAACAGAGATAAACATGCGCGGATACCAAATTTCGGGGATAACTATGACAGCATCGACGCAACACTGCTCGCACTGATCGCTGGCGCAGAGTATCTCAAACGAAAGAAGGACAATGGTCTGAAGAAGACGATCCTTGCGTGTGCACACGATCTGCTGGTCTCCTTTGAGAATGGAGATCTGACTGCACCAAACGGCGCGCCTGTGCTGCACCCAAACGGACTGATCTCGTCTGCCCCACACCATTCATGGATCGACAGCATGCGGACAATCGTTGTCGATGGGATATCGCACTCCCTTCCGAGCAGGATCCCTGAAGACTGGGAATACGAGCTGGCTCGGAGATACCGGGAAGAGACGGTTCATGAACTGACCAAACCAACGTATTTCCTTCCTGAGGTCAATTCCCAGTGGATCAGGGCGATTAAACTGATCTATGAATTGTCAGGAGAGGCACGGTATTCTGATCTTTTGGATGCGGCATCATCCGGTTTCAGGGATATGTTTGTGAATGAATACTTCTTAAACAACCTCGTTACAACCGGCGGACGTGTTGATGAGACGATCGGTTCTCCTGCGATGGTTGCGATCTCGATACTCGATTCCTTCTTTACGGACGAGGAGATCGGCAGGGTCATTGAGACGGTCAGAGACCGCTTACTGGTCAGAAGAGCAGGACTGGCATTCGGAGTTGCGGTAAGGGAATCTGATAGGAAGATCTATTACAGCGATCGTGAATACCATGAATGCGTGGTATGGCCAAGAGATACGCCGTATCTGATACATCTTCTGAATAGAAATCGTGAAAAGAATCTTGTAAAGGAGATTGTCAGGAGCAATCTTGACCATCAGATGAAAGAGGGTTTTTTATTTTATAACAGCGAGTTATTCAGTCAGGATGATGGGATCGTACCTGTGAAGAACCCTGTTCAATTCTGGTCGCAGTGGGTCGATTGTTTAGATCAGATTCCGCACTCCTGACTCACCCCGTTCTCCCGAACCGCTTCGTCAGGTACTTCTCGATCTCGATTACGAAGAATCCGGGAAGCGCAAAGCATCTCATATTGGCGGCAAGCTTTCTTGAGAGCGTCTATTTCCACACCCTGTCCTTTGCCGACCCAGATATCCT
>PIXW01000210.1 GCA_003601535.1 ANME-2 cluster archaeon | reverse complement strand
GCAAGCAGTCTGGCATTGCCCTTCACCACGATCTCGCCACCACAGAGATGTTCGCCAAGGAAGTCGAGCACGTCACCCTCGATTACGAGCTTTCCGCCACGCATCCCGCAGGTCTCGCCGCGGTATCCGCCGCCTGCGTAGTACGCAGCATTGCCCTTTACAAGGATCTCGCCGCCAGTCATCTCGCGTCCGACCCACGAGTCAGCATTGCCCTCAACCGTGATCTTGCCACCGCTCATCCGCGCTCCGCAGTGCATATCGCAATCGCCCTTAATGACGATCTCGCCTGCGGTCATCGCCTCACCGATCCTCTTGACCCGCGGGACATCGCCGTCGATCACGATCTTTGTGTTTGCAGCGTCGTCTGAGCCATCGACCGCGACATCAAAGAGGTCTGCAAGCGTGATCTGCTCGTTGCCTTCCCACGCGGGAATTGCTCCGATCTCGGCTGCGCTTTTGCCCGCGAATGCGTCAGGAGTGATCTGCTCTGCCTCAATTGAGATTGTCGGGCTTCTCTTTGGTGTGAGTGTTACTGTCTGCATCTACGCCACCTCCGGTCTCACTTCAACAGCACCAGGCATGTACACGTCCTCGACCATGTAGTTTGAGAGCTGGATGCTGTAGTACTTGTCGAACTTCTCCTTGAGGTCTGCCATCATCCGGTCCTTCTCTGCCTGCGGAACAGCATTGTACGCATTGACCCAGTAGACCTTTCCTTTTGGCGTCGCTGTGATCTCGCCGTCCCGGACAACGACCTCTCCACCCTTGATCGTGTACTTTGCGAAACTCAAGGCTTTCTTGACCTTCTCGTGCTCGACCGACGGATCGACCTTGTCCGGTTTGATATCGTAGATTGCGACATCGGCATCAGCGCCGACACCGAGATGCCCTTTCTCCTCGAGTCCAAGCATCTTTGCTGACATCGCACGGGTCATCGTTGCGATCTCGTTCCAGTCCAGTTCTCGATCGATGTTCTGGATGTTTATGCGATCCATCGTCATGTCAGGGAAGCCCGAGATTATCTCCTGCCGCTTCTTATCGCTCATCAGGAGTGCCTGTCCCTCAGGATAGTTCACGAATGCGCCGCCGTTCGGGTTGTCTGTTGTGAACATCACCTTCCACGGGTCTTTCACGAGCAGCGCGAGTTCGAGCCCGATCGACCACATCGTTGTGTGTGCGAAGTGATTGGACAGGTAGTTCAGCGGCACAACACCAGCAGCATCCTCGAGTTCCTCATCGTAGTTGCTCCATTTCGCATCGAACATCCGTGCGTTGCGGTACTCGGTCGGACCGTCTGCTGTCATCGTCATCGCAGGACCAAAGATCACCTGCCCCATGTCAAAGGTGATGTGGTCGTGTTTGTTGATATAATTAGCAATGTCCGGAGCCCCTGATGCGAAGTCCATCCATGACGTGCCTGTGTATGCATTGAACTGGACGTGTGTGACATGCATGACCTGACGGTCTCGTCTGGTCTTCACCTTCTCAAGGAGCTTCATCGTGTCGAGTGTCGTCGAGAGGTTTCCTGGAACACCAAGATTGTTGCAGTGGACATGAATCGAATGCGGCAGGTCCAAGGCTTCGTTCGCCTCAGCGAGCCCGGTCAGTATCTGTGCGGGTGTGACATCGAAGTCGGTCACCTTATCATCGATTGATTCTACATTCTTGCCCCACGTCCAGTTCGATCCACCGCCAGGGTTCACGATCTTAACACCGTATCCCCGGGTTGCAAGCAAAAGCCATGCAACGTACGCCTTCAGTTTGTCAGGATCACCGTCGCGGATGCACTCCATCACCTGCCAGTTGCTTCCCATCAGGGTGAGCCCGAGTTTGTCGAGAATCGGGATCTCGTTAAACTCCTCGTGGGTGTGCCTCGCGGTCATCGGTGTGATCGCAGCCTCTGCTACGAAGGTGTATCCGAGTTTCGAGTACCGGTATCCGATTGCATACGTGTTCGGGGTGTTGTACCCGACCTGCGGGCGCAGGAGTTTCGTTCTTGTTTCCTCTCCTGAGAGCCCTGGTATCGGTTTGTACCGCATATCATGTGGGCTCATGATTCTACCTGTGTTGATCTTGCCTGCGCAGTGCGTGTGTCCGTCAACACCGCCAGGCATCACAATGCAGCCACCGGCATCGATGATCGTTGCTCCAGAGCCAACATTCTCAACGATCTTGCCATCTTTTATGCAGATCTCGTTCTTCTCGCCGTTGATACCATTCTTCGGATCGTATACGACACCGTTTTTGATGATCATCTCTGCCATCTCATGCACCTCCCTTCGCTCCTTCCGCGCCTTTCAGTTCACGGACCTTGTTTATCAGGTCTGTAAGGATCTCCTCATCGCTCTTGAACGTGGTCTCGACCAGTTTCTTCATCCTGATCGGCTGGCAGTCCATCCGGTACGCTGTTCCATCGCACTCAACGCCAGCGATTGCCGCCGGGATCACCACATCAGAGAACTCGGTTGTCGGGTTTGCATACCCATCGATCTGTATCGCAGGGATCTTGAAGAGGTGCTTCACCGATTCCTGCGGGAAATGCGCTCCCGGGTCTGCTGCACCGGTTATGAACGCATCCACTTCCCTTCGCATGAGCACATCGTTCGTTCCGGTCTCGCCCGGGTTGTAGTACGGGTATCCTCGTGAGAAGTCAATCGCCATCGGAAAACCGGTCTCCCATGATGCAACCTGCCCGAACCCTGTCACGTTGTAGTGCCCGCGCATCCCGATCATCACGAACTTGGTGATCTGGTTCAGATCAGACATGAGTGATGACACGTTGTCGCCGCACTTGTATCTGCCTCTCGTCTGGGTGATGCCCATCCCGAAGTAGAGTACGCCGAACTTTGCAGCTTTACACATCTCAGCCGCTTCCAGCACCTTCTCTTTTGGAAGTCCAGCGATCTCGTCAGGCAGAACATCCTCATGCCCGTTGACGATTGCCCGCAGAGCCTCAATCAGGACGTAATCACTGCCCGGTTTGAGCTGCAGGAGGAGATCCGCCTTCTTTGCGGTATCGGTGTTGCGTGGATCGATAACGATCATCTTCCTGTCCTTCTTTCCGTTCGGTGTGAATTTTCCCTTCGCCATTGTGGAATATCGCGTCTGGTGTCTCGGGTGGGCATGCACAGGGTTGCAGCCCCAGAAGATGACCAGGTCTGCATAGTTCTTTGGAGTTCCAAGCGAACAGGTTGGCGCACCCTTCTCCTGAGCAGCAAGCGCACTTGGTCCGTGACAGACGTTTGCTGTGCTGTCAATGAGCGATCCGGTCTCTTCTGCAAGCAGAATCGCTTTTTCGATCGCCTCACACGATGTCGAGCACCACCCGTACGACATCGGCCGCTTCGCAGCAACAAGAATCTCGGCAGCCTTTGTTATCGCCTCGTCGTATGAACATTCCTCAAGTTCACTCTCTTTTCCGTTCTTTCGGATCATCGGCTTCTCGATCCGCTCGTGCAGAAACGGTCCCATCGTCTTTGCCCGTCCGAGCTTGCACGCTTTTCCTACCTTTGTGATCCTGTTATCCTCAACCGTTACCTCGAGGTCGTCACAGAGGCAGCCGCAGAGCGTGCATACCGCATCTTTTATTACTGGCATTCTTATCACTCCTTGTATGTCGCCATCAGTTCCTTCATGGAAAGCGCCGGATCCGTGGTCGCCTCGACCGTCGCGGGAATGCCTTTGAACCCAGGCATCCCGCATCCACAGGTGTCGGGATCGACAACAGCGTTCGCCCATGGCCCCATCGGGATGAATATGATGTCATCCGGCAGCCGTTTATCGATCTTTGCAGGCACCACAACCGTGCCGTGTGCAGTGGTGACCAGAACATTCTGGTCAACGGACAGTCCGAGCGCCTCGAGGTTCTTCTCGTTTAACTCACAGTATGCAGCCGCATCAAAATAAGCCTGTGAAGTCTTCTCCTCGAGGGTAGCGCCCTGATCAATCGTCCTTCCAGATATCAGTATTGCTTCTATCATGCGTACACCCTCATGTACTTTTAAGGTTGTACGAAACTATGCGTATGCCAATAAAAGGGTTTGTGCGCCACAGTGTCCACCGATCTTTATTTTATTTGATATTAATGTTTGATAAATGTAAATTGATTGACCATGCCGAATGCGTCATTCAAAGATGATGCAGCCGGAGATTGTCATGCCTTATACTGTTACTGGAGACTCTGCCAGTGGACTGTGCGTGTCCCGCTAGAATCGTAGCAGTGTGACATTAGATGCGAAATTCAGGCGGCTGCTTGTGAAACGAACGTCTGCCTGATGCCGTATTTGTGAGAAGCAGCAATCTGGCAGGCAGCAACCAGAACCGCGCCAGCACCGCGTGGTGGAACAGCCGCATTGAACAGGTACCTTTATGTGTCCATCACCTCTGAAAGCATCTCATTCAACTCACGTCTCAACGTTT
>PIXW01000209.1 GCA_003601535.1 ANME-2 cluster archaeon | reverse complement strand
TATGGTGCGCTCCTCCATCCTGGTGTTATCCGGAATGACAAATGTTTGCAGATCGAACATGGGCATCTCGATTACGAAAGTAGCGGTCTATTCTTTTAAGTCTTTTTGATAGTGGCACGAACCTGAACTCACAAGAGCCACTGCCGTTTCTCTGCTTTTTTTTCTGATGCTCTAATCCGAACCCTGCGCTCACTGGCGGTTGCTATAATGTCGAATGTGCTCATGCCAGTCTACATGCTATTCCGCTCTTCCTAAATTGGCTAACGTCATGATGTTCTTCGGTATTTACAGCGGACAAGAAGTCGGAGCACTTAATGACACTGAAACATCCTGAAGTACCCTTGCACAACAACGAATCGGAATTGGGGGCAAGAGCTCAGGTTCGCAGGCGAGATGTGAGCCTGCATACCATGACAGAAGACGGGACAAAGGCTAACGATACTTTTTTGACGATTGTAGAGGCCGCAAAGAAGTTGGATGTACTGTGCGTATGAATATATCTATGATCGTGTCAGCAAGCGCTTCTGCATGCCCTCGCTCGCGGAACTGATCAGAGCGAAGAGATTTTCGGAGATGGACTGCGATACGGGTTAAGATAGTGTGGTGTATATCGTTACTCTGGGGCATTACCAATCAATTTGGAGGAGATACGAAACTTGGCTCAATTGCTTTACCAAGCGATTTCTTGATCAGATCCTACGATGCAGAGGCTATTAATCTCCAAGTAAGTGAATCCATATTATTATTAGATAGATCAGTATTCAAAACTTATTTATGTGAATCCTATTAATTATGAAATTGCTGGAGATGGAGCTTTTTACAATCTATACAGACTTCCGCATAAGCGTAATACAGATGGGGCATAATATCATCAAAGAAGCGTGACACGCTGATAAGAGCGAGCCAATCAGGAGGTAATTTATGGAAACAAAAACATTAGGACGATACATCATAGCCGACCCCGCCATCTGTCATGGCGAACCAACATTCCGCGGCACACGCATCATGGTCGCGGATGTACTGGAACAGGTAGCCAGCGGAATGGCATGGGAGGCGATCATCGAAGAGTGGCGTTACGCAGTGACGAGCGATGCGATTGCTGAAGCCGTCCGCCTGGCACGTGAGGCGTTGGTCACTTATGCGCCAAAGCTGGTTCCGGAGCCGATAACCGCATGAACGTGCTGGATGAGAACCTACCAGACAGCCAGCGGCAACTCTTGCGTAGCTGGCGGATCAGGGTTCGCCAGATTGGTAACGAAATCAGCAGACAGGGGATAAAGGACGATGAGATCATCCCGCTCCTGCATCATATCGGATCGGTGACTTTCTTCACCCGTGATATGGGGTTCTACCGCCGCCACCTTTGTCATCCCACTTACTGTCTGGTTTGCCTGTCGGTAGGTCAATTCGAGGCGGCGAGTTTCATTCGCCGTTTCCTGAAACATCCCGCATTCAACACGCGAGCCAAACGAATGGGCAAGGTGATTAGAGTTAGCCACACTGGAATCCGAATGTGGAAACTTCACGCTGAGAGGGAAGGACGGTTGGTGTGGTATCCATGAGGTTCGGACGTGCGATGTTCAAACTACGCCTAACCGGTTTGCGCTTCGGGCGGGATCGTCCGGAGAATCCCGCATCAGAAAAGCTTAAGAATACCTGACATCGAAGATCGCAAGCAAGGGGGAAAACAAAATGAATCTCGACTTTCAAACATCCACGAAAAACCGATAGCCGAAGCCCTCGCCCACATAGTCCCCACCAGAACATCAACCCCCTCTTCTCTTAACACCGATTTCGCTATCCAGCAATAAATTTCCCGAGATCTAGATGGGAGAATAACCTGGCTTGTGTCGAATCCATCTCCTCAGCCACCAGCTCGAGCCTACCCCCTCTTCACCTTATTCTCCGCAAGCGCACTCACAAGCCGTTTCAGACTTATGCGAAAGTGTTTGCACCTGCAGGCTAAGTATCTGTAAAAAAAGCAGTCCTGTAATGCAAAGAAATGTGTATACTCTGCTGTTAGCATCCTTATGGTGGTTGACAGGTACTATCGGAACGAGGAATGCATCGCTCAGCAGTTTGAAGTCATCTTCCACAAGAAATTTCTGATTATAGGTCTGTACTATCTTTTCAGAGTGCCATCTGTCCTTGTCAGTGAAAACGATCATCTTTCCGAACCCTTCATAACGTTCCTTCTCTGCATCGTTGATCCAGTACGCAGGGGATGGCTTTTTCTTACCCTCTGGCACCTCGCCAACCTTATATCCGATTATAGCTCTCTAAATCATTCTAGATGATCCCGTTTACTTCTCTCTCCACGCTACCCGCATCCCTTTCCTTACCTCTGTTGCTCTCAAGCCTTCTTTTCAGATCTGCAAGTTTCTCCAGCATCGTTGACTTTCGCTTCTCGTAACGTTCCATCTGTTATGTCGGACAATACGTCCTCGATATTCACTTCAGAGTTATTACCCTTGTCAAAGACGAGTATCAGGTTTTCAGTGGTTATTTTCAGGTTAGTTAACCGTTCTGTGAGCGTGTCCAGCAGTCGTGGGAATATCTTTCGGGTCGTTGCGTGTTTCCTTCGTAGGTTTCATGCATGAATGGCACATTATCTTTGGATACCGCGAGCCCTACGGAGACCAGGTTCCTGTCGTACCTGAACTGCTTGCTCTTCCCCAATTCTCGGGCATCTCTTCTCCCTTTTCGATGTCGTGCCAGCAAGCGCTTCCGCATATCCTCGCTCGCGGAACTGATCAGAGCGAAGAGATTTTCGGAGATGGACTACGATACGGGTTAAGATAGTGTGGTGTATATCGTTACTCTGGGGCATTACCAATCAATTTGGGGGGATATCAGGATTTCTTCTCTCGATGGCACCAAATATCATAGAGAGAAGGTTCGATATCAGGATTCCTCTGCTACTTGATCTGACGATCACGCTTGCAATATTTCTTCATGCCGGCGGAGGGGTTTTGAGGATGTACTGGACGATTCCTTTCTATGATAAGATTGGTCATTTCTTCACATCTGCATTGATCGCTT
>PIXW01000208.1 GCA_003601535.1 ANME-2 cluster archaeon | reverse complement strand
TTGTTTGTGGGGTCATGGTTCCTCTTCAGTGAAAGTCCTTATATCACCAAAACATAAATAAATGGCTTACCCAATAATTGGAGTCAATCATGAAACTAAAAGATATTGCAATGGTTGTGATGATCACATCACTGCTGCTCGCATCCGGATGCATCTGGCAGGAGACTAAGGTTGTCGATACAGATGGCGATGGATGGAGCGATGAACAGGAACAGATTGCCGGAACAGATCTGGACAACAAGGATACTGATGGCGATGGATACTGGGATCCGCTGGATGGAAATCCGCTCGATCCGGAGATACCGGTTCCGCGAGTGACACCGACCCCGCTTGAGACGGTTGTGCCAACAACAGGGCACACACCCACAACAGAACCAACCCGAACTCCCACAAATGTAGCCATATCAACCCTGAATTATCCATTCAAGATCACATATCCGGTAAATGAAGGTAACGTCCCCCGTCAAATTGACGTCAAAGGGCAGGGCGGTGTGCCTGGGGCAGAGGTCAGGATCCATGTCTGCACCGAAGAGGAAGGAGATCGCCTTCGGCCCAATGCTGGCTATGTCGACGAGAATGGTAACTGGGAGGTGGATTCGATCCAGATATGGAGCCCGAAAGGGTACCCACTTGGTGAAGAGGCAGTGATCTATGCAGTGATGACTGTTTCAGAGGCTGGCAGAAAAACTATAGTCTCTTCCGAAAATGTCACAGTGTTCTTTGAATAAGAGGTATCAGAATGATCACAGAAAGTCTATTAGCGCCAGGGCATCGCGGCTGCGCAGGTTGTGGAGCCGCACTTGCTGCGAAGTTTGCTCTTGAGGGTGCTGGCAGAAACTGCATCGTAGTTGGTCCGACTGGTTGTCTTGAGGTGTTTACGACACCGTATCCTGAATCGGCATGGCGGGCTCCATATATCCACTCGCTCTTCGAGAACCCTGCCGCAGTTGCATCAGGTATTGAAACAGCACTTGCCGCGCGCGGGAATGAAGACACGAAGGTACTGGTCATTGCAGGCGACGGTTCCACCTTTGATATCGGCATGCGCAGCATCTCTGGCACATTCGAGCGTGGTCATGATATCACATACATCTGCTACGATAACGAGGCATACATGAATACCGGTATACAACGCAGTGCAGCCACGCCTTTTGATGCGGCAACCACAACGTCCCCTGCCGGCACGGTATCTTATGGAAATCCTCGCCCGAAGAAAGACATGCCTGCGATCCTTGTAGCACATGGCTCGCCTTATGTAGCAACTGCCTCGATCGCCTATCCAAAGGACCTGATCCGCAAGGTCAGAACAGCGACCGAGACCCGTGGTCCGGCATACATCCAGATCCATGCGCCGTGCTGCACAGGCTGGTACTTCGACAGTTCAAAGACGATCGAGATCGCAAGACTCGCTGTCCAGACAGCGCTGTATCCGATCTTTGAGATCGTGGATGGTGAGCTTGCGAAGGTACATAAGATCAAGCAAAAACCTGTCGAGGAGTATCTCCGACTACAGGGACGGTTCAAACATCTGTTCACAAAAGAGAGCGGAAAAGATGAGATTGTAAAGATTCAGGCGATTGCTGATCGGAATGTCCGGAAATACGGGCTCGCCAGATGACACAAAGACTGAATAACATAAATATAGATAAATCAGTGAGATGATATAATTGACGGTAGAGAATGGAGATTTTATAAAGATAAACTATACCGGGCGATTCGAGGATGGTACCATATTTGACACCACAGACGAAGAGGTCGCAAAGGAGCATGACATATACGATGAAAATATCAGGTATGGTGCATATACCATCATCGTTGGCGCGAAACATGTTGTGGACGGTTTGGATGAAGATTTTATTGGGAAGGATGTCGGCTACCATGGGACGGTTAAGGTTCCGCCTGATAAGGGTTATGGCGAACGCCAGACAGAACTGGTAAAGACATATCCCATATCCAGATTCACAGAGAAGCCAGTAATAGGGATGCAGGCGATCGTCGATGGAAAGCAGGGCACTGTTGTCATGGCTATCGGGCGCAGGGTGCGGATCGACTTCAACAGTCCGATGGCTGGCAAAACCTTGATCTTTGATTACGTAATCGAGGATAAAATTGATGACGATCTTGATAAGATCAAATCCCTGCTGAAATCATACTTCAGGATGGATTTTGATGTGAACATTGTCGATGGTGATGCTGTGATCGAACCGCCGCGCGATCTCTGGCTCAATCAGCAGTGGCTGCTCATAAAGAAGAAGTTCGCTGATGAACTACTCAGATCGCTGGAACTTGACAGTGTGAAATTCGTTGAAACATATCGAGAAGAGCCATGAAAGCGTGTATCTTATGCGGTGGCAAAGGCACAAGGTTGCGTCCGTTGACCTTCGAGAGGCCAAAGCCGTTGATCCCGCTTTTGAATAAACCATCGATCACACATCTGATCGAGCATCTGAAGACCGAAGGATTCACAGACCTCGTGCTGACACTCGGTTATCTCGGCGAGATGATCGAAGATGAGGTCAAAAAGATTGAGGATATCGATGTTGGTTATGTTTATGAGCAATCCGCACTCGGCACCGCAGGAGGAGTCAAGAACGCACAATCACATCTTGAAGATGATACTTTTATGGTCGTTGGCGGGGATCACGTCCTCGATCTGCGATTAAAAGACATATATCGCTTCCATGAGAAGAATGATGCCACAGTCACCATCGGATTGATCTGTATCGACGATCCTGCCGAGTACGGGATATGCGATATGGATGCAGAGAATGTGATACATCGGTTTCTTGAAAAACCACAACCCGGTGAGATATTCAGCAATCTTGTGAATACCGGAGTATATGTCTGCGATCCTGAGATACTGGACTGGATTCCCGAAGGAGAAGAGTATGATTTTGCGAAGAATGTCTTTCCTGCCCTGCTTGACGCAGGAATCGAGATCGATGGATTTCTGGTGCAGGGCAACTGGACCGATATCGGCAATCACAGGATGTACCGCACTGCATGCAAATGGAAACTCGAACAGATGCCTGCCAGAAGCAACCTATCCAGTTCAAGGATCAGAGATCCTGTGATGATCGGAGATAATGTTACAATTGGCTCTTCCACGATCGTCGGACCTGTGATGATCGGTGACAACACCACCATCGGCGATAACGTACTGATCGGTCCGTATACAACGATCGGATCCGGCTGCGTGATCCAGGATGATGCACATATTTTAACTTCTTATATATATGAAAATGTTTATATAGGTAAAGGTTCGATCATGTTCAGTTCGATCATCGACAACAATTCCCGCATACATGACAATTGTTCGCTCGAAACAGGGACTGTACTCGGTCCGGGTGTGGTTGTGGAGGATGACGCGATTCTGTCTGGTGTTCACATCTGGCCCGGTATGACCGTACAGCAAGGGAAACATGTGAAGAGTGATATGATCGATCAATAACATGATGTTTTTATACTATGAATGCTGATTATACCATTGGGGCAGAATATGAAGGCGAATCAGCACTTGCATCATGACAATTCGGCACAGGTTGGCATCGGAACCCTGATCATATTCATATCGATGGTGCTTGTGGCTGCGGTTGCATCAGCACTTCTCATCAAGACATCAGGCGTGCTTCAGCAGAAAGCAGCTCAGACCGGTCAGGAGACAACAAGGGAGGTTGCATCCAATCTCCGTATCGACCGCATCATTGGAGAGCGGGATTATTATCTATCATTGAATCTGAATGATACCGGAAATTTTATGGCAGATGACGGCAGCAACCTCACAACATATTCGTATACATCCCCGGTCGGTGGTTATATTGAGATTGAGAATACCAACTCAACCAGTTCTTTTAACATAACCATAAATAGCAGCGATGCTGACGACTTTACCAATATTACATACAACGTCTCTCCAAACAGTGTGTATGAACACTGTTTCGCGACATCAGGGACATATACCATAAGCGAGGGTAGTCAGGATATCAACATAACGGTATTACAAGATAATTATGATTATGGATACATATCAAAAATCCACCTCACCATGTCGCTGGGTCCTGGAAGCGAGGATATCGACCTATCACAGTTGATTATATACATATCAGATGCGACACATACCGCAGCTGTCAATTACAACCTGACCAAGGTGGGTGGCGTCCAGGTTGCATATAATAACGCTACTTCAGAGCATTTTTCGATCAATCCGATACGGGTCAGGGATGACTCTACTTTTGATTCGTCCCAGCCGGTACTGCGAACAGGGGATGTGATGGAGGTGACGATCAATATCCGGAAGGTGTTCAAGTTTGGTGGCGCATATCCTGATCCTACATACATAGGTCTTGCTACCCGGACAACTGTGAGCCTGCAGATCAGACCGGAAGCCGGATCGCTTGTGATACAGGAATTCACCACACCGGGATCTTACTTCAAATCTAAATATATACAACTCAAGATATAACATCTGCTGAAGGTGTGCACCATCGAAAGTGATTAGAATTCACGCTGTTGCTGAAGTTTCAAAGATATGCGAAAAATCGATAGTCAGAGCCCCTATCCACATAGTCCCCATCAAAACATTAGCCCTCCTGCTACCGATCTCGTTATCCAGCAATAGATTTCCCGAGATCCAGATGGGAGAATAGCCTGGCTTGTGTCGAATCTGTCTCCTCAACCACCAGCTCGATCTTGCCACTCTTCGCCTCGCCACTCCGTTGACTATTGTTAGTAGGGGACTGACTGCCAAAACAAACGACGCAGGCGATTCGGCTATCGGGAAATTTCAGGAATGGCGTAGCATTGATCGATCGATGGCACCATACTCATCGAAATTCTTGCGTACAATAAAAATCAAAGTTCCCTCCTGACCATATATTCTGCCCACATCAACAAAAGATCTTTATACATAGATTCCGGTATATCCGCTATATGCTCCTCTGCCTCTTTTACATATCTCCTGGCAAGCGCACTCGCATACTCGATGCTTCCGAGTTCCCTGAGAAGATCCACCACCTCGAAGACCTCTTCATCGGATGCCCCCTCCTTACCAAGCATCCCGGATAAGTAGCGTTTCTGTGCCTCATCCGCATTCTTGAATGCATGGTACACAATAAGCGTCCGCTTTCCCTCCCTGATATCAGAACCAACTGGTTTCCCGAGTTTTTGCACATCTCCTACCGCGCCGAGAATGTCGTCCTGTAGCTGGAATGCAATACCGCACCTGCCAGTGAACTGCGATACCGAATGAACCAGTTCATTTTCTTCGTCCTTTGTATCAAGCCCGATCATCGCGCCTGATTTTCCTGCAAACTCATACAATGCGCCTGTTTTTTTCCATAACATCCCCAGAATCTTATGTTCGTCGAGTGATTCGATCGGATATCTCGAATACTGAACATCAAGAGTCTGCCCGGATAACAACGTCAGTACAACACCGGTCTCCATCTCCCTGATCAGATGCAGCACAACACCGGAATCGACACCACGTTCCGCAAGTTCAGATAACAGCGAGACAGACCAGCCCTGCTGAACATCTCCTGCAAGTATCGCAATCGATGTGCCGTAGTGCACAGCATCATCTTCGGCATAGCCGAGATCGATCGCTCTCCTGCGGAATTCCTCATGCACTGTATACCCGCCACGCCGTTTGCAGTCTCGATCGATGACATCGTCGTGCACCAGTGTCCACGTATGGAATATCTCGATTGCAGCCGCAGCAGGAAGCGCGATCTCTTCATCGCCACCAACAGCGCCACATGAAAAGAGCAGCACAGCAGGTCGCAATGACTTTCCCTGCCTCCCGTTCAGGTACAGATATACTGAGTCGTGAATATCATCCGGGAAGAACCGCTCATGATACCGATCAGACCTGATATATGAATAGACGAGGTTGCCGCGTTTTACAAGTTCGTCCTCGAATAATCCGTTCATATTCTCATCCAAGAATCAATTCCTCTCCGTTTCTGAGCAGATGGACGGTATCCCCGAGCACATATCCTGTATCCTCAGCCATCTCGATATAAGAACTATGCATCACAAGGTTGCCATGTGCCGGGATCACATGCTCCGGACTTATCATGCGTAATAACTCCCAGTGATCCTCCTTGCAGGCATGTCCTGAGACGTGAACCCCATCATAGATACGTGCCCCCCTCATCCTCAGTTTTGTCTCGAGGGCATACCTGTTTGCACGAGTGCTGGGCGTCGGTATCGTATTTGCAGAAAATATGACCTTATCACCGGTCTCAATCTTGTATCCCGTATTATCCATCGATATCCGCTCAAGTACAGCGCCAGGTTCGCCCTGGTGTCCTGTTACGATCGGAAGATACTTCTCCTTCCCTTCGGATGTGATTCTTGCAAGCGCTTTGTCTATGGTCTTTCGTACACCATATACCTTTAAATTTTCTGGAAACTGAATATATCCCATTTTCTGTGCTAATTTTACATATTTATCCATTGAACGTCCCATGAGCACAGGGGTTCTACCCATCTTCTTTGCAATTTCCAGGGTAGCAGCGATCCTTGCGATGTGAGACGAGAACGTGGTTACGATAACCCCTGACTCGGTCTCCTCGGTACCGATGAGTACATCGTTGAGCAGATCCTTTGCGATGCGCTCTGATGGCGTTTTTCCGGAGATTGCAGAGTTAGTGCTCTCCACGATCATCAAAAAGACGCCCTCTTTTCCGATCTGTTTGAGTCTCTGAATGTCAGGTGGCTCGCCCAGTGTCGGCGTCCGATCCATCTTAAAATCATTGGCATACAGGAGAGTGCCCCGCGGCGTGTGTGCCGCAATGAAGACGCAATCGATGGTACTGTGCTGCACCCGGATGAATTCTATGGAGAGGTTTGGCGAGATCTCTCTTATCTCGCCAGCGTTCATCTCGATCAGCTCATTTTCTGCTGTGAACTTGCGTTCCGCCTTGATCAACTGTTTGATCAGACCTATCGTGTAAGGTGTTGCGATGATGGGTGCGCGGTACCGATGTGCCAGTTTTGATATCGCTCCGATATGATCAAGGTGTCCATGTGTACACACGATCGCTCGAACCGTGCCCTCCACATCCTTCATCACGGTATCATCCGGTATCGCACCCATTTTGATCAGATCAAGTGAGTGCATCCGTTCGATCTCCACATCCTCATGGATCTGCACCTGATCGAGACGAAGTCCCATATCAAAGATGATGATGTCCTTGTCGACGTGCACCGCTGTCATATTCCTGCCCATCTCATTGTATCCGCCGACAGCAACGATTCCGATGTCGTTCATTATATTCCTCCTTATGAAATAGTATTGTGTGGACGTGTGATATACTTAATGATTTGGTGAAAT
>PIXW01000207.1 GCA_003601535.1 ANME-2 cluster archaeon | reverse complement strand
GTGTAACCCAATATCTCGAAAAAGAAAAAGATTGCGTGGATAATGTTGCGGCGCATCTCTAATCGAAATCGTTGGAGCATAAGTTTCATATATCGAATGAATCAGCATCGCAGCATAGGACTTTCCTGAATTGTTGGGTCCAACAAACAATGTAAGCGGTTTGAGTGAGATCTTACCTTCGATTATCGGACCGAAATCTTTCATTTCGATATTCAGTTCGATTTTTTTATTTACCCTCATTCGTTCCATGGTTTGCATGATCATACACTTATCATTTTTTATTTTAACACTATGAAGTTGTATCATCTATTACACTGCAATAAATCTTTGTGCTGCGCATTTGTATCATTCGTTCAAAGCGTTCGCACAACACCAAGATTACGTGACAGCCTCGGAAAGACTATAATACATCGTCAACAAATCGGCAACAGTAAGCATATTGTTACAGATAGATAGGTCACGTCATCAAACCAACCACACCCAGCACCACATCAGCGATCATCGAGACGAACATCACAGCACGATACCGCGACGCCTGCAGAAATAATCTCCCACCTCTCTCCGGCACCGGATTTCGCACGAAATTTGCTGCCTGCGATAGCATCCAGATTCCGGCAAGAGTCGCACCTGTGAAGTATATCGGTCCGAGATGTGCGGTATATCCGATGGCAAGGGAGAATGCAACGCCAGCAGTCCAGCATATCATCACGAATCTCGATGTCTTCGGCACGCCAAAGGTCACAGGGAATGTTGGGGCACCACGCAGCCGGTCTCCTTCCACATCCCTTGCCACGCCTGATAGCGTGAATCCCCAGTCAGTGACACAGATCATTGCGCCGAAGAATATGGCAGGGAGCGGTAGAATCACGTCATCGCCAGGTACACTCCTGAGCACTCCAGCAGGATCAAATGCAAGCCATATTCCTATGGGCACGAGTCCATACGAGAATCCAACTGGAATAAAACTCAAGAAAGTGGCGCGCTTTGCGATAGCAGAGTACATGGTGAGCGATATGGTTGCGATGATCAATACCACAAAGGATTCCGGATTGAGATACCATGCAATCATGGCTGCTACAACGAAGAGAAGAAGAGCGTACCCGAGTCCCTGACGTTTCGTAACCTTGCCTGAAGCAAGAGGGCGGTCAGGAAGGTTGATCTTATCGATGTCGATGTCACAGCAGTCGTTGAAGACATACGTGCTGGTAATTGCACAGTATCCGCCAACGACCGCCAGTATAAATGGAAAAAGCGGTGGAAGATCTTTTGTTAGCAGGTAACTGGCAAGAAGAGCGCTTGATGCCGGAAGCGCGATATCCATGTCAGAGATCTCTGGTCGTAGCAGTTTGATGTATGCACCGATTCTTGATGCCATACTCACAGCACCAGTTTGCTCCGGATCATGTCTTCGGAGAGCCCGACCTCCTTGCCGCGCACGATCATCCTGATGTTGTCAACCTCGTTCTTCTTGCACAGAATATAATCCATGATCGGTACAATCGAGAGAGGGTAGTAATGTGATATCCGGGCAGCGTATTCAAGCCAGTATTTGTCCATGCCAGTCTCCACATCGATCAATGATTCCATCTCCTCGGTAACGATGCCGGAAATCGAATCCCAGTACGGATAATCACGCAATGATGCGATGAATTCACTGAAGGATAGACCTGCCAGTTTGATCAGTGCGATCATATTCAATTTTAGCCCACCTGGAATCAGCATATCAGTGATCTGTTCCCTCGCAACCCCTGCTTTTGCAGATCGGAAGAGTGTTTTCAGATTCTTTATATCGATCTCTGTTCTGATTATATCTGAAAATAACCGATGACTCTTTGTCTTTGGATTGCGCACCGCTTCGATCTCGATCAATTTTTCGTAATAAAATTTGTCCAGTACATTCTCGAAATGATCCAGTCGTTCCTCTGAATATTCCTCAAGTGGATAATTCTGCTTCAATGTTTCAACGATCTCAGGCGCATCCTTATGCACAAGCGAAATCAGATCATGATATCCGAACTGCCCTGCAGAGACCACGGATTCAAGTATCTCCTCGTCGGTTGCTCGGTATCTCTTTCCTCTAAGAATGGTCTTGATGTTCCAGATGTCCCACCGCATGAAATACTCGGAGATCAGATGATGCGACTCTCCTGCCGAGATGTTAAGCAATTTTCGATAAGTCAACGCAAGATTCTGATTCAGAGCATGCTCGATCAGGTTGGCGCCATCGTATTTCTGTGCAAGCTCATCAACATCCTTCTTATATTCAGAATCCTCGATGAATCTGGTAATCTCTGCGATCTCCATATTCATCAGTCTCGGATAAACCTCCTTTGGCAGCAGTTTGCTCTTCATCGCCCGCACTCTGGCGCATAGATATGCATAACTCTTGGTACCCTGCTTGCGTTTCCATGGAATCTTCAACATTCATTCACCTGTATGTTGCAAGAGATTTTGGTTCGATATATATCTTTCGATCTCTCGAAAGGTTAATATGCCTCTCTGCAAAAGATCATTGGACGTGAGATGTATGCTCCGATAGTGTAGCTCGGCCAATCATGCGGGGCTCTCAATCCCGCGACTCGGGTTCAAATCCCGATCGGAGCATGGTGAAAACCTTTAATATCGACATCACACGAGATATACAAACCAAACAGGAGGAAAATATGGCAGCAGCAGAAAAGCCACATATGAATCTGGCAATCATCGGGCATATCGATCATGGAAAATCGACACTTGTCGGACGATTGCTGTATGAAACCGGCACTGTGCCGGCGCACATCATCGAGAAGTACAAGGCTGAGGCAGAAGCAAAAGGTAAAGGCTCATTCGCTTTTGCATGGGTTATGGATTCACTCAAAGAAGAGCGGGAGCGTGGTATTACCATCGATATCGCACACAAAAGGTTCGATACCGATAAATACTATTTCACGATCGTGGACTGCCCCGGACATCGCGATTTTGTCAAGAACATGATAACAGGTGCATCCCAGGCAGATGCAGCGGTTTTGACGATCGATGCAAAGGACGGGGTTATGGAGCAGACCAAGGAACACGTATTCTTATCAAGAACACTCGGGATCAACCAACTGATCGTTGCAATCAACAAGATAGATTCAGTTGATTACAGCGAGGATCGTTTTAATGAAGTTAAGGAGGACGCCAGCACCCTGATCAAGATGGTTGGATACAAGCCAGAGGATGTCCATTTCATACCGACGTCAGCGCTTCTCGGTGCAAACGTAGCCGAAAAAAGCAAGGAAACGCCATGGTACAAGGGACCAACCATACTCGAGGCACTTGATATGTTCACAGAGCCTGAGAAGCCGACAAACCTGCCTCTGCGCATTCCGGTTCAGGATGCATACACGATCTCTGGTATCGGCACTGTGCCTGTTGGGCGTGTCGAGACCGGAACGATGAAGCCGGGTGACAAGGTGATATTCATGCCCAGCGGCGCGAGCGGTGAGGTGAAATCCATTGAGATGCACCATGAGGCAATCGAAGAAGCGCTTCCTGGCGATAACATCGGATTCAATGTGCGAGGTGTCGGCAAGAAGGATGTGAGACGGGGCGATGTGGTCGGTCCTGTCAGCGATCCACCAACGGTTGCTGATGAGTTCACAGCACAGATCGTGGTGCTCCAGCATCCATCAGCGATAACTGTTGGGTACACGCCAGTATTCCACTGCCACACCTCTCAGACCGCATGCACGTTCATGTCGCTCGACAAGAAACTCGATCCGCGCAGCGGGCAGGTTGTCGAGGAGAATCCTGCATTCATCAAGTCCGGTGATGCAGCCATCGTCACGATCAAGCCAACGAGGCCACTGGTCATCGAGGAGGTCAAGAAGATTCCGCAACTTGGCAGATTCGCCATACGTGATATGGGACAGACCATCGCTGCTGGTATGTGCATAAGCATCAAGAAACGATGATCTCTTCTATTTTTTTGGAGTAAAATGGGACAGAAGGCAAGGATACGGTTATCCGGTACGAATCCTATGGAACTGGATACCGTCTGTAGACAGGTCAAAGGCATTGCAGAGCGAACCGGCATCGAGATCGCGGGTCCGATCCCCTTACCGACCAAGAAACTGGTGGTCCCGATCCGAAAGAGTCCTGATGGCGAAGGTACCGAGACATGGGAACACTGGGAGATGCGGGTGCACAAGCGGCTGATCGATCTTGCAGCAGATGAACGGGCGCTCAGGCAGTTGATGCGCATCAACGTCCCAAACAACGTCAACATAGAGATCGTGCTTGAGAATTGATTGGATGGTGTCTTTGATAACTTCTGGCGCAAAACCCGATCGCTGAAGTCAATAAAAGATACAATCTGTGTTAATCTGTGTCTAAAAATCATATCCGACACAGATTAACACTGGCTGTCATGACATCTGGGGGTTGACAAACGTTTTGAAGTCGCTCAATTCAAGTCATCTATTCTGTCGCTTATAGGGGTGTCGTGGGTGTGCGCGGAGGTCGGGAGCGGGTCGCATTGCAGGAAGTGTTTTTTGTGGGGTGGGATAAGACATGGATATAATTGGTGTGCTGTAGCATGAACCCCGTGAGCGTGGGTATGTTCATGTCATCTGGGCAGCAAGGATTTGAAGAGTGTAAAGAGTTCAATGAAGGCGATATCTGTGGAAAAAAATATAGGACAATATGAGATTGATACAATATATAATGGCGATTGTATAGAAGGAATGAAGGTTTTGCCTAGCAGCAGTATTGATCTGGTGATAACAGACCCCCCATTTGCTATCGACTTTAAAGCGAAGCGAAATAATTATAATCGAACTGATTCAAACGTGTTGGAAGGATATAATGAAATAAGTCAAAGTGAGTATTTCGATTTTACAAAAAAATGGATGGAACAGGTTCATAGAATACTCAAAGAATCTGGGAGCATGTATGTTTTTTCTGGTTGGAATAATCTGAAAGATATACTGGTTTCTCTGGATGAAATTGGATTTATTACTGTTAATCATTTAATTTGGAAATACCAGTTTGGTGTCTTTACAAAAAGAAGATTTGTGTCCTCTCATTATCATTGCCTCTATGTTTGTAAAAATGACACAAAGCGAAAATTTTTTCCTTATTCTCGATATAGTAAAGATAAGAGCGATAGAAACGGAGGGAAATTGCATTATCAGGATAAAGAAGACGTGTGGGTAATAAAAAGAGAGTACTGGCACGGTGAAAAGAAAACTCCTACTAAGCTCCCCACAGAGCTGGTAAAAAAAATATTATCATATTCAAGTGAGGAAGGGGATATAGTATTAGACCCATTTTTGGGGTCTGGACAGGTAGCTGTGGTGAGTAAGGCGATGAATAGACATTATATAGGTTTTGAAATCGTGAAGAATTATTATGGATTTGCAAACGAACGATTAGAAGAAAATAACTATATTTTAAAACAAGAAAGACATGGAACCTCACTGAATAAACCTTTATATAGTTATTTAAGTTAGGGGGATGAATAAAATAGACTTTGCAAAAAATGCAATGGAAATAGGAGAACAATTAAGAGTACTGCCCAAAATATGGGATGGAAGAGCATCTACTGTTGAAATGCGGGATGCAGGCTTCCCTCATTGAAGACAAATGGAATGGATTGGATTTTATTTTCAATTCCTTTGCGAAAAACACCTGTCTGGTACGGCAGATATCCCCGGTCCGAAATAACGGTAGAGTAGAGTTCGACGGATTCAAAGAGATTCCCTGGGACTTCAAGGCTCATGCAATGAATACAAGCAGGCCACAAGATCATAGTTCATGACAGAACATCTCACATACCCAGGATCACAGATCAAGATCGCAAGAGATGTATACGAACCGGCAGAGGATTCGTACCTCTTAATCGACGCCGCACGAAGAGTGATCGATCGATCTGACCGGATGCTGCGCATCCTTGAGATCGGCACAGGGTCAGGAATCGTATCGTCCGTCTTGATGCATCAGATACCCAAACATCTCTATGTAGCAACCGATATCAGCC
>PIXW01000206.1 GCA_003601535.1 ANME-2 cluster archaeon | reverse complement strand
GTATAAATCAAGCAATGAGGTCGTAGATGTCATGCACCAGGTTGGAGTTGCATGCAAGGTCGCGCAGGTCATTCCGATCGGGGTTGCGAAGGGGTGATGCGTGTGCACAGAATTTTATGCTGTCTGTCACAGACAGGACAAAAGTCTGCGACAGTCTTCATTCTGCGCTGTAAACAGTAGTTTCGAATACCCCACTTCCGGCTGAGAAATGAGTCCCTATATTTCAGTTTATTCGCCCGAAATAGTTGTGGGATTGGAATATTTCACCACAGAGACACGGATATTACAGGGATATTGTCTCTGTTCCCTCTACGCCTCCGCGGTGAATTAAAATCAGATTTCCACGTATCTTTGCGCGACATTCTCCGGTCCGGAACTACGCCTGTTCGGAAGTGCTGTGTGTTCGATGACCCGATCCGGATGTGGCATATCAGGTAAATCAGACTTTCCCACGGTTAATCACCAATCCTTAAGAGGCTTCCACACACTCCTGCTGGATTTTGCGAAACAAAGATTCAAGATATATCATAATTACAATTACATCATGGAATCTCTACGAATTGGCATGTTTGCATGGGAGAGCATGCACTCGGTCAAGGTTGGTGGAATTGCACCGCATGTGACCAATCTATCAGAAATTCTCGCAGGTGAAAACGAGGTTCATATCTTCACGAGAATAGGCGATAGAAGCGAATATGAAGAGATAAACGGCGTGCATTACGAGCGGTGCGCGCATGATCAATCCGGAGGAATCGTAGATCAGATGAATGCGATGTGCAGGGCGATGGTTGATCGATTCTATGCTGTAGAGGATCTGTTCGGGAGATTCGATATCATACATGGACATGACTGGCATCCTGTGCTTGCGTTGAGTGAGATAAAGAGAAGAAGCGGCACTCCATTCGTTATCACGTATCACAGCACAGAATGGGGTAGAAATGGAAATGCGCATTCGGATTCATGGGAATCAAGAGAGATATCTCATCGAGAGTGGCTTGCTGGCTATGAATCATCGAGAGTGATCACGACATCAAAACGCATGTGGACTGAGATCAGGAATTTATACCAGATTCCGGATGAAAAGATCGAGATCGTAGGGAATGGAGTTCTCGAATGTCAGAAGAGAGATATCGATCCGGGACGGGTCAAGGAGCGGTATGGCATCCATCCGCTTGCGCCGGTCGTCTTGTTTGTCGGGAGGATGGTGCACCAGAAAGGCGTGGATCTGCTGATCGAAGCGATACCGCATATTCTTGCGCATCGATGGGATGTCATGTTCATATTTGCTGGCGAAGGAGGGTCCCGACAGCGATACGAAGAACTCGCAAGAGAACTCGGCGTGTACCAGTCATGCAGATTTCTCGGATATGTGTCAGAGGATGTGAGAGAGGAATTAATGAATGTTTGTGATCTCTTATGTGTGCCATCGCGGAATGAGCCGTTTGGAATCGTTGTTCTTGAGGGATGGAGTGTTGAAAAGCCGGTTGTCGGAACCTTTGCAGTGGATGTCATCGATAATTTCAAGGATGGAATCAAGGCGTATCTGTATCCGGAGTCGATTGCATGGTGCATCAACTACATGCTCGATAATCCGGATCTGATGAAAGAGATGGGGGAAAATGGAAAAAATAAGGTAGAACAATTCTATACATGGGATTATATCGCCAAAAAAACATTCGACGTGTATGAGAAGGTTCTACGGAACACAGATCTGGAGACGTACTGAAACAGGCTTGAGATGAACACAACTGTTAAGAATATCCGAACCTGATATGGTCAGACAGAGTTATTATGATGAACAAAATAGAGGCATAACAATGGGAAAAACCGGAAGCATTCAATGGATAAAAATCAAGGGACGGAAGGGCAAGGTTCGTCTGGTTGAGCACAGCAATGTAAAGTATAAGCGACCTGGTCCTGCCCAGCGTTACTCATCATCCGGCACAAAGAGAAGACGGATCAAACGATCTGAAAAATCTGTTGCGCGGTGAATATACGAATAATTCTCAACGAACCACAGTACGACGGTAACATCGGTTCGGTTGCCCGTGTTCTCAAGAACTTTGACTGCCATGATCTTGTGCTGGTGAATCCATGCTCTATCGGTTCCATGGCAGAAACGATGGCTCAACATGCATGGGACATCGTAGAGCACGCAACGATCTGTGATTCGCTTCACGATGCGTTTTTTGACTCCAATCTTGTAATCGGAACGACAGGAACGCGCGGAGAGACTGCCGGAAGGCATGTACGAATTCCGGCATATCCTCCAAAACGCCTTCGTGAGAAGCTGAATGGCAGGGAAGGAACCGTATCCATCGTGTTCGGAAGAGAGGATGATGGGCTCTCGAATAGGGAACTCGTGATGTGTGATCTGCTGGTGAGCATCCCCACAAGCGAAGAGTATCCGATCATGAATCTCTCGCATGCGGTCGCAGTGATACTGTATGAGTTATCCGATCTTAAAACCGGTGATCTGCTGCTTGCGGACCGGCGCGATCTTGATATGCTGTATGAGCATATCGAAACGGTGTTATGCAATCTCAACTATCCAGTGCACAAGAGGCAGAAGACGCTACTGATGCTCAGGCGGATATTCGGCAGGGCTGAACTGACTACAAGAGAGGTGTACACGCTGCGCGGGGTTCTCAGATTGATCGAGTATCATAACCGACCTGATTTTTAGATTCTCTGTGAACGACCCCACTTCAGAACCTGCGAACGAGCGACCGCATCAGATACGATTGCGCCATCCCAAACGGTTTGCAAAAAAGAACAGGGAGAAGTGCCTTCTGTCGTGGCACCTCTCATCACTTCACTTCCGTCTCTCGATCCGCACGTATCCCGCAAGCAGAGAGAGCCCGACCGCGAGGAGCAGGCGTTGATTATCGTCGTGTCAGCCGTGCCCCACCAGTTGCCGTTTGTGATGATGTTGCCCTACAGGAATTCTGCTATCTGCTGTTTAACCTCACCGAACACAGTATCGAAGTCGGGAAGCGTCTTGAACTGGTGTCGAAGCGAGTTTGTCCATGCGTTTGCAAAGTCCCCTCTTCGGCCTTCGAGAGATCGAACGTCCATTTTCACATCTTTAGCCTGACATTTTTTATATAATATATCTAATACTTTTCTCTTATCGATTTCATTATGAATGCGCCACACATCGTACAGATCTCTCGGTCGTGTCCTCTCGAAAATAGCCCGTATCTTCTCAGCCATCATCTCCTCCAGAGAATACGCCTGTATTCGGGCATGAAAATCATCAGGATATGGGTGAATTATTACTCTCGCCTTCAGAGGCAGTAAAACCTCCTCTTTTTCAGGAGCGGTCATATCCAATTTTATTTTTATCGGATTTCCGGCGCTCCGCAGAATTCGAAAGTAGACTGTCGCTACGAAACCATTGATATTCTCTTCGATTGAAACCTTCTCATCAAAATTGATACCGCTCTCTTCCTTCGCTCCAAGAACTGCTGTTCTTATCAGATTGTTTAACTCGAAACTGTCCATTTTTTTGAGCATAGTAAAATCAAGATCATCGGAAAACCTGTAATTTTTGATATATGCTTTTCTTATGCCAGTTCCTCCTTTGAGTGCCATTTCTATCGAAGCGAGATGTTTCAAGAGCCAGTTCTGTGCGTAATCCCGCTCTATCGTCGTCTCCAAAACTCCCAGTTCTCTTGCCCTGCTCCGGATATCCTTTGCAGAGATCATTCCAACCCCCCAAGCATCTTATCATCAAGATTTATAACCAGTTTCCATTCCGCACTCGTTGAGCCTTTTTTTGGGATAGTCGGATCAAGTAACAGGTAGTTCCGCGTCTCAATCGGGGGGAGATCGATATCAAGTCCCAATCGCTCACAGAGGTACCCCAGCCGTCGCACAACACCTGAGTTTCCGATACTTGTTGCGTACTCTGACAATTTAGCATTGTCAAGTCCCGGATCCTTTAAAGCCCTGGCAACTTCCACCACACCTCCACAATATTGGGGCTTATCAAGACAGTCCACAATCGTTTTCTCTTTATCCGTGATGTTAATCGCTGACTCTTCGAGCCATTCTCTTCTAACGCCGAAAAATTTATCGCGTTTTACCCTGACGATCCTGTACAAAACTCCAAAAACTTCAATCTCCTGTTTTTTCTTTCTTGAAGTCGTCTGGATGAAGACGGTGGCTGGTATCTGCTCGGTCAGTCCGTAAAAATTGAGTGCACTCCAGTAAGCGATGCAATACGGATCAACCAGCAAAGAACCGATGACAAATTCATGCGAAGTGTATCCTCCCTTCTCTGCGCCAAGCGGAATGATCAGGTATTTGCCTTTTTCGATCCGTTCAATCCACCCTCTTCTCTCCAATCTGGATAAAATAACCCATAAAGCAGTTCTATCGATATCACATATCTTTAAAGCATCCTCTACTGTAAACGTGTCCCCTCTTTTCGATAATCTATCGAGGAGGTCAATTCTCATTTCAATGCACCATCCTTAACATTTGTGTATTGTTTGGTGCTTATGATTGAGAGTATATCATTCTTTCCATTCCGGATTATGCCTGCTGGACAGCAATCTAAAAAACGAACAGGGAGAAGCGCATTCTGTCGTGGCACCTCTCATCAATTCACTTCCGCCTCTCGATCCGCACGGGGCTGGTCAGTCGAGTTCCGGAGCGGTGGTCACGATGTTCCCGCCCCAACAAGCGTAAGCCCATTCCAAGATGCTCGCGTTGATTATCGTCGTGTCAGCCGTGCCCCACCAGTTGCCGGCTGTGCTCACCTCATCGGACTGGTCGTTTCTGAACTGCCGGTATATTTTTTTGATGATTTAATCATAAATCCTTCTCCTTTTATCTATTTTTATCACACCTATTAAATTGTTCCTGTAATCTACTTCATATAATATTCTATAATCGCCAACTCGTATTCTAAATAAACCTTTAGAGCCTTCGACTGTTTTTGTATCGTGAATAATTGGATTCTCCATAAGTTTTTCTATTTTTTCAACTAACCGTTTGGCGAGGATTTTGTCTACCTTCTTCAGAAATTTCCTTGACCTGCTGGAATAGCTTACATCAAACGTCACAATCCCAACTCTTTCTTAAGCTCTTCGTGAGCAGTTAACTTTCCCTCGGATTTTTCCAGGTTATACACTTGCAACGCCTCGTAGTCGTCTTCCGTCATTATACTGTCCGCATCTTTCATTCGCTCTTTTATCCCTACTAATTCGCTCTTTATAAATTCCAAATCTTTGTGTATTAGTTCCAGTGTTACAGTTTCCATCTTTTCTCACTTTTATCTCCTTTACTTCTGTGACACGTACTTTCCTTTTGGCACAGCCGCAAGCGTGCCATGTTGGAAGATGGATTTAACTTGAACCGCCGCCTCCTAAACCTTTTGGGAATTCTTGATACGGCTTCCCAAACGGCAATCTAAAAACGAACAGGGAGAAGTGCCTTCTGTCGTGGCACCTCTCATCAATTCACTTCCGTCTCTCGATCCGCACGTATCCCGCAAGCATGAGCAGCCCGACCGCGAGGAGCAGGATCGCCGGCAGTTCAGGGACCGGTGCGCACGGGGCTGGTCCACTGAGTCGCGGAGCGGTGGTCACGCTGTTCTCGCCCGCTATCCAAAAACCTCTTCGAAATGCTTTATTTGCGTATTGTCCTTCTCTTCGATATTCTTGACCAAATCTCTGATCTCTTCTTCCTTCAAAACTTCCTTCGTATAAAAAGCCCTTAAAATTCCTTTGATATCGAAATAGACGATGTCGTTACTCTTGCAAAAACTCTTTGCCCTCCTGTCGTTTGTCAGCAGCACACCGTTCCTGTTCTTGCACAACACGATCCCTTGCAGCTCCCCGCTATGCAGGTATCGCTCGTCGTTAGCAAGATGAACAAACTCCGAATATTCATAGTCGCTCAAGTTCATAATCCCGACATTCTCGATCAACTCATCCACGAAATGAAATCCGATCTCCCTCGCCCTTATAAGTTCTTCATACACTGCAGGAGGGATGTAAACATCTCCAAATAGCCGTTTAAGATGTTGGACCGCACCAGCCTTTCCAAACATGCTCAAGATATCGGTGTCAGAAACTACGAGCATTAAAAGACCTCTTCGATCTTCTCATCAATCTCTGCTATCCGATCTCCTTCTATCTCTCTTTTTATGCCGCGCTCTGCAAGGATCTCTTTGAACTCTATCGTTGTAACCCCTGCAATTTCAGCGCATTTTGCTAAAGATGCTTTTTGTCTCCTGTGAAGTTCCAGTGCAAGTTCAATCCTTGTTCCTGGATTTTTATGCATAATAATCCTAAAATAGTCCCCCACAAGACCTTTTTTACTTTTTTGATACGCTGGAGCTGCCAATTTTAAACGCTCTTTTGTTAGTCCGGTCATGTTTCCTACCTACTACTTTGTACTTATGGCGTACACCCAATCCGCCTCATACATTTTCCATCTTCGGCGCAGATGTCAGCACCCGGTTAGAGGATGAGTCTAACTTGAACCGCCGCCTCCTAAACCTTTTGGGAATTCTTGATACGGCTTCCCAAACGGTCAGCCAAAAAAACGAACAGGGAGAAGCGCCTTGTGGCACCTCTCATCACGTCACTTCCGTCTCTCGATCCGCGCGTATCCCGCAAGCATGAGCAGCAGGACAGTCGGGAGTTTGGGGATCAGTATGGGTGTGGTGTGGGCGTACACGTCGATTCCATAAACCGACGAAATATCCGCCATCTAAATTATTGTTTATTTTTGTGATATAAATCTATCAAAACTATTTTACTTTCATTTTTTATATATAAATAAGACAACCTGAAAGGTGGAATATAAACTTCTCTGGTGCCTTTCCTGCCGTACCTCATTGGTTTACCAATTTCTGGCGAGTCCATTATTTTAAGAATCTGTTTTTTAACTTTTGATTTTAATAGCTGATCTTTGATCTTCCGAACCTTCTTTTCAAACGAAGGGTCATAAGCAATAGTTACCATTTTTCAAGTTCGGTAGCAAAGTCTCTGGCGTCCATCTCTTTAAAGAGTCCATTTTCGTATCTTTTCAGAGCTTCTTCTGTTCTTCTGGCAAAATCAAGATCGTCCGCAAAATTCTTATCCAGATCGCTTGCTTTTTTCAGGATTAATTGCTCTTTGTTCTTGATTATGACAAGCTTTTCCCCCTCGTCAAAGTCCGCCCTCATCTCCGAAGGAATGACTACCTGTCCTTTTGAACTGAGTTTTGTTATTGCGATATCAATCATATCCATCACCCTGTAAGATCAGTCTTACAAACCATATAAGCCTTTTGGCACGGCGGGACAGTTCCTTCTGGGGTCAGTTTTTATAGTGGACGACAAATTATTTTTTTGTAGATGTGCCAGCCACTGAAGCGAAGAGCCAAAAAAAGAACAGGGAGAAGCGCCTTCTGTCGTGGCACCTCTCATCACGTCACTTCCGTCTCTCGATCCGCACGTATCCCGCAAGCATGAACAGCCCGACCGCGAGGAGCAGGATCGTTGGCAGTTCCGGCACCGGTGCACACGGGGCTGATCCACTGAGTCGCGGATCGGTTGTCACTCTGCTCTTGCCCCAAAAAGTGTAAGCCCAGTCGTAGATGCTTGCGTTGATTATCGCCGTGTCAGCCGTGCCCCACCAGTTGTCGGCTGTGCTCACCTCATCGGACTGGTTGTTTCTGAACTGCCACTGGTAACTCCCATCGCCTTTCACCACACCGTTTGCGATGATGCTGTTATTCGCAATCGTGTTGCCTGTGCTTCCGTGCACCAGGTAGAAGCCTGCCTCTGTGTTGTTCTGCACCCAGTTGCAGGAGACATTGTTGTTGCTCGAAGACCCCCACAGGTGGATGCCGCAGCCGTTCGAGTTCGCGATGTTCTCCGTGAGCGTGTTGCTGTTCGAAGAAGACAGCCAGATGCCGTATTCGTTCGAGTTCGCGATGTTGCTCGTGAGCGTATTGTTGTCGCTCAAAAAACACAGCCAGATGCCGTAGTAGGTGTTCGAGTTCGCGGTGTTGTTCGTGAGCGTATTGTCGCTCGAAGAATACAGCCAGATGCCGTAGTTGTTCGAGTTCGCGGTGTTGTTCGTGAGCGTGTTGTCGCTCGACCACCACCACAGGTGGATGCCGCAGCCGTTCGAGTTCGCGGTGTTCTTCGTGAGCGTATTGTGGTGCGAATAATACAGGCAGATGCCGCAGCGGTTGCCCGAAGCGTTGTTCTCAGAGATCTTGCAGTGCTGCGCGCTGTTGAGGTAAATCCCGCTGAAACTTGTACCTGTCGCCCCAGTCGCCGTAAACCCTGAGATGTTCACATAATCCGCAGCCACCTTAAAGACATGGTCGTTTGGATTCGCTGC
>PIXW01000205.1 GCA_003601535.1 ANME-2 cluster archaeon | reverse complement strand
GTTGTGGTCGATGGATGGGGGCAGTGGCTGGGGTGTGGTGGCGATGGTAGTGATGGCGGCAGGAGCGGCAGCGGGGGCGAAGGCGAAGGCAGGGGGGTCGGGGTGGTGTAATCGTGGCTGTGATGCATGACAAGTTTCGGGGGATGGGGCTTTCGGGCGTCGGCGGGTTTTTGGGTGCGGGGGCGGTGGTGGTTGATAGAAAATCACCCGATAAATATATGTTCTCACTTGACAACATGAGTATGGTGATTAGATGAGAGCAATAGTCGCACAAAGACATCAGATTGCAATTCCAGAAGAAATTTGCAAAAAATCGAAGATTGCCATAGGTGATACTGTGGATATCTCGTATGAGCGTGGAAAGCTCTTAATAGAAAAAATCGATGAGAGTTGGGAAAAGGTCATGAAAGAAACAAAGGGTGCATGGAGCGAGCACCCAGTGTTCAAAGAAATGGATGATGCAATTGAAATAGTGAACTGGATGCGGGGGAAGGAATGAAGTATTCATTGGACACGAACGTGATCATAAGCCATCTCAAGGGAGATACATTTTCTGATGACACAGATCGGTTCTTTGCGTGGGTCCGGGGTTTTGGACACAAGATGTATATTGTTGATATTGTATATGCTGAACTTTATACGGGTGTTTATCTGTCACAAAACCCAGAACCTGAAGAAAAGCGAATAGAAAGTTTCCTGGCTGTGAATGGTATCGAGGTGAAACACATATCTTCAAAGATAGCGAAGCGTGCAGGTGCGCTTTATGCAAAACATTTGCTAAAAAATAAGAAAAAGAGATTTAAACGCATACTTCCAGACTTTGTGATTGGGGCGCATGCTGAGCAGTATAGCGATATTTTTATCACATGGAATCCCTCTGACTATGATATAGGTATAGCTGTCAAAACACCGGTGGAAGTTATGGAATAAAGGGTTATGAGGTCGGAAAGGTGATCAAGGGGTCGAAGGTTCTGATTATGGGCTTGGCGTACACGAAGAATCTGGCAGATATGTGGGAGTCATATATGGACAGGATTGTTGAAGGGCTCTCGAAATCGGTGGCGCGGGTTGCAGGGCGACGGCGTGGACAAGTCTTTAGTACCATGAGGGCAAGTTAAGGAAGCGTATCAAGGGGCTCCCAAATGACTCACAGACCACAAGACAAAACCGTCTGCATCGCCGGTCTCGGCTACGTCGGACTCCCGCTCGCGCTTGCGTTCTCCCGCCACCTGCCGACGATCGGCTTCGACGTGGACGCTGGCAAGATCCGGGAACTCTTCCAGGCGAACGACAACCCAAACATCGCCTTCACAGCCGATCCGGAAGAGATCGGAAACACAGACTTCATCATAATCGCAGTCCCAACCCCTGTCACCAAGTCGAAGGACCCAGACCTCTCCTACATCGAATCCGCAGCCAGGACCATCGGCACGCACCTGAAACGCGGCGCAGTCGTGGTGCTGGAATCCACAGTCTACCCGGGCGTGACAGAAGAGGTCCTGAAACCGATACTGGAACACGAGTCGGGGCTTACCTGCGGCACAGACTTCAAGATCGGCTATTCGCCTGAGCGGATCAATCCGGGCGATGATGAGCACTCGCTTGAGCGGATAACAAAGATCGTATCAGGCATGGATCGTGAGACGACCGAAGCCCTCTCCTCGCTCTACGGGATGATCACAACCGTATACGAGGCGAAAGACATCCGAACCGCGGAGGCGGCAAAGGTCATCGAGAATGTGCAGCGTGATCTGAACATCGCTCTCGCAAACGAACTCTCCCTGATCTTCGGGAAGATGGGGCTCTCAACAACAGATGTGCTTGAGGCTGCCGGCACCAAATGGAACTTCCACCGCTATTCTTCCGGGCTTGTCGGCGGGCTACTCTCACCCCTGTGGATCCTTATTATCTGGTGCACAGGGCTCGGGGAGCTCGGGCTTACCATCCGCAGGTGATCCTTGCGGGGCGGGCGATCAATGATTCGATGCCTGCGCATGTTGCGGGATTGATGGTGAGGGGCTTAAACGAGGTCGGGAATGCGATCAAGGCGATTTTTTCACAAAAAATCGAGTAAAAACTGCCCTCCGGGTGGGGTTTTGCTTATTCCTCCGCCCGAAGGCGCAGCAGAATGGGGTCACAGTTTTTGATCAAACTTTTGTGAAAAGTTTGCGAGTAAGAAATGTCCTCCGGGTGGGGTCACAGTTTTTGGTTGCGAAGCAGCGCCAAAGACAATGCGGGACGATAGCGGAGTATCGGCGAAGATGGATGGTGCGATTGTGGCTGTGGTGGTCGATGTGAGGGGATGATTGATGCGGGAGAAGTGGAAGGGGAAGGGGTTTATTATAAGAGGTTGTAAAAGTGAGCATGTCCCGAACATCACCGTAACAGGAAGGATATATGAAAAATATAAATTACTTAGTAGGTATCTTTCTCAGCAGAAACTTACAAAACTTACAGTGCCATGTAATAATTGTAAGTGGTGGTTTGGATGATTAATCCTTATGTGACCGGATTTCCGGCAGATCCGAAGTCATTTGCAGGAAGAGGAAAGGAATTAGGCGAAATAAAGAAAGCAATCGATTACATAGTTCATTCAGAACCAGTGGCGCCACAAAATGTTGCGATCGTTGGAGATTGGGGAATTGGCAAAACCTCGCTCCTTAATAAATCCAAAACAATTGCTCTGGACAATGATTGTTTCGTTTGCAAGATTACACTGACGCCTGAGAAATGCAAGGATCTGGATTCGTTTGTTTACAGCACAATCGATGAACTGCATAATGCGGTTTGGGACTCGGATATGTTTGCGCCTAAACTAAAGGAGAAAGTTTCGGAGTGGAAGATAGAATCCCTCAAAGTTCTTGGCATGGAAATGAGAAGGGGAAGTGCAAAATCAACTCCTTCAACATTTTTTAAAAACACTCTATTGGATCTGTGGAAAAGGTTACAGAAGCCAACGATCATAATGTATGATGATCTACACTATCTCGCGGATTCCTATCCAGCAGGCTTGTATGACCTGCGAGGGATATTTCAAGAATTAAGAGAATATGATTGCAGGTTTATGCTTATGTGCACAGGCATCTCAACCTTATTCGCAAAGATCAGAGGGTTGAGTGAACCTTTGATGCGCTTCTTTGAGCACGTTGAGTTGAGGTCATTCACGTTAGATGAGACAAAGGAAGCGATCCATCTGCCACTGCAAAGGCTAAAAATTGAGCTGGAGTTTGATTGTGATGTTGTTGAAACGATACACACAAAGGCGCAAGGTCATCCCTCCTTCGTTATGTTCTTTGCTCACGATGTCTTTGAATATAAACAAAAAGGTATTATTACCTCAGAATTTTTTGATTCGATTTATGAGAAGATATTTTCTCATCTTGCGGCAGCCAGATTTATAGAGGATTTGGCAATTGCAGGCGAGAAGGAGAAAGAAGTGTTGTTTAAGATGGCAGGGTTGGGAGAAGAGGTCGGTGTAAAAGAGATAAAAGCTCCGAATGTCAGCGTTCACTTAAAAAGGCTGGTTGAAAAGAATCTGGTGGTAAAGATAGGTAGGGGGCGATATAAATTCTATCATCCGCTGTTCAGGGAATATCTGGAGATGGTGGGCTGAAACGACTGCACATAATATCCGACAGGATTCCCGCCGACCTCGCACTCGTGATCCTCCTCACGCTTGCGTGCATCCCATTCGTCCTCATCCCGCCGCTGAACGAGACGCCTGTGAGAATCATCCTCGGTCTTCTGCTGGTCCTCTTCCTGCCCGGATATTCGCTCATAGCGGCACTCTTTCCGCGGAAGGACGATCTTGACGGAATCGAGCGGATCGCGCTCATCTTCGGGCTCAGTATCGCAGTCGTGCCGCTGCTCGGGCTGGCACTGAACTACACGCCGTTCGGGATCAGGCTGGTGCCGGTGCTTGTCGTGCTGTCTGTGTTCACGGTCTTGCTTGCTGTGATCGCGTGTGTGCGGAGGCAGGGGCTTCCTGATGGAGAGCGGTTTGTGGTTGTGGTCGATGGATGGGGGCAGTGGCTGGGGTGTGGTGGCGATGGTAGTGATGGCGGCAG